>CAVEBA010000105.1:0-6448 GCA_963613695.1 Sphaerochaetaceae bacterium | reverse complement strand
GGAAACGGCGGCGGAGTAGCGCGTTCCCGCGCAGTCTTCGCAGACAACGCTCGCGTCGGGCATAAAATTCATTTCGAGTTTTACGCGTCCGGCGCCGGCGCAAGTTTCGCAACGTCCGCCCTTGGTATTGAATGAAAAAAATCCGGCGGAAAATCCGCGCATGCGCGATTCGGGAAGCTCGGCGAAAACGCGTCGAATAATATCGAACGCGCCGATGTAAGTCGCTGGCGTCGAACGCGAAGTTTTCCCGATCGGTTCCTGATCGACAACGACGAGTTTTCGGAAAAATTTTCCGCCGCGCAATTCGTCGAACACGGGAACGCCGGAGTTATCGTCGATGATGCGTTCCCGCAACGCGCGCGTTCCCGTGAGCACGTCGAGTTTTTTCGCAACGGCGAACGCGAGCGCGGGCGCGAGCAAATCGGAAACGAGCGTGGATTTTCCCGCGCCGCTCACGCCGCAAACAACGTTGAGCCGCGCCACGGCGAATTTCACGTTCACGCGTTTCAAATTGCGCAAACGCGCGCCGCGCAATTCGATAAAATCGCCGCCGCGCGCGGGAACGCTTCGCCGCGAACCGCGCATCGGATGTGCGATGCCCTCGCGCAAAAATTTTCCCGTGAGCGAACCCGTTTTCGCGAGCGCGCGTTCGAGTTTTTTCGGCGCGCCGGAAAAAAGAATTTCGCCGCCCTGCGTTCCCGAGCCGGGACCGAGATCGACAAGGTTGTCCGCCGCGCGCATCGTGTCTTCATCGTGTTCGACAACGAGAACGGTGTTCCCGCGATCGCGCAAATTTTTCAGCGATTCGATAAGGCGCGCGTTGTCGCGCGGATGCAGTCCGATACTGGGTTCGTCGAGCACGTAGAGCGCGCCGGAAAGATTTGAGCCGAGCTGCGCCGCAAGGCGAATGCGCTGCGCCTCGCCGCCGGAAAGCGTATCGCTCGCGCGATCGAGCGAAAGATAGCCGAGCCCGACGCCGTCGAGAAAACGCAGGCGGGAACGCACTTCGGGAACGATGCGTGCGGCGATTGCTTTTTCGCGCGCGTTCAGCGTGAGATTTTCCAACACCGCGAGCAATTTTGCAGGCGGGAGCGCGAGCAGTTCCGGCAACGAAAACGACGTTCCCGCGCCGCATTTTTCGTTCGCGAAAATTCGCACCGCGCGCGCAAGCGGATTGAGTCTCGCACCGCCGCAGACGGGACAGATTTTTTTTGAAACTTTGTCGGCGAGCGCATCGTCGTTCAGCGCGCCCTCTTCCGCGCCCCAGCCTTCGACAACGCGCCCGTGCCCGTGGCACGCTTCGCACCAACCGCGCGGAGAATTCCACGAAAAACTTTTCGGATCAAGCTCCGGAAACGATTCGCCCGTGTGCGGATCAATGCGTTCCCGCGAAAACCATTCGAGCACGTTCCCGCGAGCATCTAAAAGCACGCACACGCCCTTGCCGAGACGCAACGCCTCGGCGACGGATTTTTTCGCATCAAAATTTTTCGACGGGAACGCCGCGACGATGACTTCGACATCGTGTTCGCGGTAGCGATCGAGCGGCGCGAAACCGTGTGTCGAAACGAGTTTGCCGTCCGCGCGCAAAGTTTCGTAGCCGTGTTCGAGCGCCCATTCGGCGAGCGGGCGATGATGCCCTTTTCGATTGCGCACGAGCGGCGCGGCGAGCAACAACGCGCCCGCGCGTTTCGCTTTTTTCGCGGCGGCGGAAACGCGTTCGACGATGCGCTCCGGCGTTCCCGCGACGAGCGGCGTTCCCGTGACGGGATTGTGCATCACGCCGATGCGCGCAAAGAGCAAACGCAGATATTGCGCAACTTCGGTAACGGTCGCGACGGTCGATTTCGCGCTCCCGCGCGTGAGGCGTTGCTCGATGGCGACGGTCGGCGGCAAACCGTCGATCGCGTCCGCATCGGGGCGCGGCATTTGCTCGACGAATTGGCGCGCGTAAGCGCTCATGCATTCCATGAATCGGCGCTGTCCCTCGGCGAAAATCACGTCGAACGCGAGCGAAGATTTTCCCGAACCGCTCACGCCCGTGAACACGGTGAGCGCGCCGTGCGGAACATCCAACGAAACATTTTTCAAATTGTGTTCGCGCACGCCGCGCAGGGAAATTTTTCCGGAGGAAATTTTCACGGGAGCGGAAAAATTTTCGTGTGCGGCGGGAACGTTTGCGGATTTTTTCTCGCGCGAAAAAACGTCCTTGCGCGCGATCCCGCGAGCGGCTTCGCGCAAGGCGTCGCGCAGAAACGGCGCGGTCGCTGTGTTCCCGCGAGCAAGCGCGCGCGGCGTTCCCGCGGCGACGAGTTTTCCGCCCGCCGCACCCGCGCCCGGACCGAGTTCGAGCAACCAATCGCAGGCGACGAGCACGTCCGTCTGATGTTCGATAACGACAACGCTGTTTCCGGCGGCGACGAGTTTTTTCAAAATTTTGATGAGCAGCGAAACGTCCTCGCGATGCAGTCCGGTCGTCGGTTCGTCGAGCAGAATGAGCTTGCCCGGGCGCGGCGTTCCCGCGGCGGATTTTTCGTCGTGTTCGTCGTTGAGCCCGGCGAGAATTTTCGCGAGTTTAAGGCGTTGCGCTTCGCCGCCGGAAAGCGTGTTGAGCGGCTGTCCGAGCGTGAGATAGCCGAGCCCGAGACTTTCGAGCAATTCGAGTTTCGCGACGATTGCGCGCGTTCCCGCGAAAAATTTTTTCGCTTCGGAAACCGTTGTCTCCAAAATCTCCGCAACGTTTTTCCCGTTGAAACGAAATTCCAAAACTTCTTTCGTGAAACGCTTGCCCTCGCACACGGGACAAGGCACGTGCACGTCGGAAAGAAACTGCATCTCGATCGCTTCCCAACCCGCGCCGCCGCAATGCGGGCAACGCCCGTCGCCGCTGTTGAACGAAAAATGCGACGCGCTCAAACCGAGAGCTTCCGCTTCCGGCGTTCCCGCGAGACGTTTGCGCACGAGCTCCCAAACGCCGGTGTAAAGCGCCGTGTTCGAACGCGGCGTTTTCGAAACCGGCGACTGATCGACGAGCACGACTTCGTCGAGCGGCGCATCGCTCTCAAACGTGAACGGCGGGAGCGCGAAATCATCTTCGACGGGAACGCTCGATTCCGCGTTCGCGAAATGCGCGAGCACATCGTTCACGAGCGTGGATTTTCCGGAACCGGAAACGCCGCAAAGTCCGACGAGAGCGCGCATCGGGAACGTCGCCGAAAAATTTTTCAAATTGTGTGCGCAAATTCCGCCGAGCCGAATCTGCGGAGCGCCGCGCGAATCGAATTCCGTCGCGGGAACGAACGCGCGTTTTTTCCCGCCGAGCCACGCGCCCGTAACGGAATTTTTGCAGGACAAAATTCCCGCGGGAACGCCCGAGTAGACGAGCTGTCCGCCGTCGGCGCCCGGACGCGGTCCGATTTCGATAAGCCAATCCGCCGCGCGCATCACGGATTCGTCGTGTTCGACGACAACGACCGTGTTCCCGCAATCGACAAGGCGGCGCAGAATCGCCGTCATTTTTCCGAGATCGCGCGGATGCAATCCGACGCTCGGTTCGTCGAGAATGAAAAGCGTATTTGCGAGCGATGCGCCGAGGCACGCGGTGAGATTTACGCGTTGCGTTTCGCCGCCGGAAAGCGTGCGCGATTGCCGATCGAGCGTGAGATAACCGAGCCCGACTTCGCGCAAATACGAAAGCCGCGCGCGCATTTCCGCGAACGCGAAATCTTCGGGCGCGGGAACGTCGGCATCGCGGGAACGCGCGGAAACGTCGTCCGTGAGCGCGAGCAATTCGTCAACAGTTTTTGAATACAATTCCGGAAGCGTGAACCCGCGCCATTTCCAGCAAAGCGATTCTTCGCAGAAACGCGTGCCGCCGCATTCCGGGCATTTTACGTAAGCGCGAAAACGCGAAAGAAACACGCGCACGTGCATTTTGTAGGACGTGCTTTCGAGCCACGCAAAAAAGCGGCGCACGCCGTACCAGCCGTGCGTCCAATCGCTCTCGCTCCAATCCGCATCGCCCGCCAAAATGTATTCGCGCACGTCCGCCGGAAGCTCGCGCCACGGAATGTTTGTCGGAATTTTTCGGCGGCGACAGGCGGCGAGCAAATCGCGTTGCGACTCGCCGTAGACTTCTCCGGAGAACGGCGCGAAAACGCCCTGCGCAAGCGTGCGCGAATCGTCGGGAATAATTTTTTTCCAATCCGATTCGATGACGCGTCCGAATCCGCGACAACGCGGGCACGCGCCGACCGGCGAATTGAACGAAAACAGCGCCGGCGTCGGCGCGCGGAAACGCCGTCGCGTTACGGGCGAAACGAGTTTTTCCGCGTAAGCGCCGAGTTCGGAATACGTTCCCGTTCCCGCGCCGGAATTCGCGTCCGTCGCAGAATTTTTTCCGAAAAGAAAAACGAGTCCGCCGCCGAGATTTTGCGCGGACGCCGCCGCCTCGATGAAGCGCGCGCGTTCTTCGGGAACGATGCGCACGCGATCGGCGACGACGAAAATTTTTCGCTCTGTCGCGGGAACGACGCTCTCAAAATCTTCGAGCGCAAAAAGTTCGCCGTCGCGCAAGCCTTTCGTGAAGCCGCGCGCAACGTATTCTGGAATGATTTTTCCCCACGAAATTTTCTCCGGACGTTCGAGCGGGAACGCGATGACGAGCGGCGTTCCCGCGGGGAAACGCTTCGCGATTTCGTTCCGAATTGCCGCCGGCGTCCACGCGCGCAACGGCGTTCCCGTCGCGGGATCGAAGAGCTCGGCGCAATGCGCGAACCAAATTTTCATGCGGTCGCAAAGTTCGGTCATCGTGCCGACCGTCGAGCGCGAAGTTTTTACGGAATTGCCTTGCCGAATCGCAACGGACGGGCGCACGTTTTCGACGGAATCGACGTCCGCTTCCGGCAGCAAATCGAGGAACTGCCGCGTGTAGGGCGAAAACGTTTCGACGTAGCGACGCTGCCCCTCGGCGTGCAACGTTTCGAAAACGAGCGAAGATTTTCCCGCGCCGCTCAGTCCGGTAACGACGACGAGTTTTCCGACGGGAACATCGACGTCGATGTTCTTCAAATTATTTTGGCGCACGCCGCGCAGGCGGATGCTCTCCGGAGATTTTTTCCCCATAAAAAACGAAGAAACGATGCGCGCGAATTTTCACGCCTTGCGCCGAAGCGAGGCGCTCATTTTTTCGCGGGAACGAATTTGATTCCGGAAGCGCGCGAAATTTTTGCGGAGACGAGCGGGAGCGCGGGATCGGCTTGATCTTTCGCGCCGCCGAGAGCGACGACGATTTCGCCCTGCGGCGGAATAACCGTCGCGTTCCCGAAAACAAATTCGGCGTTCCCGGCGCCGACGAGTTTTGCGCCGTCGAGCAAAATTGCAACGTTGCCGGGATTTTTCAGCGCAACGCTTTTCGCGTCTTTCGCGGGAACGCATTTCGGTTTTCCCTGCGGAATTTTAATTTTCGGAAAATCTGCGTGCACGAGTTCCGCGAACGTGAATTCCGCGATGCGGCGCGCGCCGGCGGCGTTCGGGTGCAGACCGTCCGGCAGGAAAAGTTCGGGATGCGCGGCGAGCGGCGAATACGCGTCCATCTGCCGAGCCTTGAATTTTTTCGCGACTTTGGAGAGAAGTTTTTCCGCAGTCGGGCGATTTTTCGCGGAGCCGTTGTCCGCTTTCGGGAACGAAAATTCCGGCGCGAAAACGTTGCCCGGGAACGCCGCCTTGCCGTCGGGACCGCGGAAGTCCGGCGCGAGCTTCGTCCACATCATCAGCGAAACGTTTTTGCGTCCGCCGACCCACGCGGAAATGAGTGTTTCGTAGCCTTGCACGAAAAGTTTTTCGTCCCACCATCTTCCGGTGTCGTTGATTCCGAGATTGCAGATGTAGGCGTCGGCTTGCCATTCGACGGCGTTCGTGTGTTCGGGCTGATCGCCAAGCCAACGCCGGCGCGATTTTTCGCCGGGATAATCGCCGCAGGTTTTTCCGGGATTTCCGAAATTGCGCACTTCAAAATTCGGGCCGAGCAGTTCGCCGAGAAATTTCGGATAATTGTTCGTTTCGCGTTGCGGAATCAAATAGCCGTATGTGATGGAATCGCCGATGCAGGCGATTTTCGTTGCAGCAAAGGTCGCGGCGGGAACGAGAGCGAGCGTTGCGCCGAGAACGGCGGCAAAAATGCGAAAAATCTTCATGGCGGGGATTTTTACTCAAAAGCCCGACAAGCGCAAGCCGCGGCTTCGGATAGGCGTTCCCGTTGATATCACGACCGTCGATTAGCTCCGCATTCTTCGTCCGCGCACGTCCGCAATTCGGCTTGCGACACTTCATAGGCTCGCCCATAGTGATCCATGAACAGATTTCCGCCGAACATGGCGACATCCGTTCCCGACGCCGTAGAGGACGTTCCCGCGTCCGAACAACTCTGGCGGGCTCCAGCCCCGTGGAC
>CAVEBA010000104.1:0-6485 GCA_963613695.1 Sphaerochaetaceae bacterium | reverse complement strand
TGCTCGCCTCCGGCGTTCCCGTCATTCGCACCTACGAAGAATTGCTCTGATTTTTAGAGGCGGAGGGTGGCGGGTGTAAGGTGTAAAATGCGGGAACGCGAAAAAATTTTCGTGAGATGAAATTTTTTTGTTTATTCGGAGAAAATGTAGGTTCAAACTGTGCGCCGAGTTTTTCAAATTTTTCCAAAAATTTTCCAAAAATTTCAAAGTGATGAAGATCGAAACCAAATGCGTACAGGAAGGCTGGAAGCCCAAGAAAGGGGAACCGCGCGTTCTGCCGATTTACCAGAGCACGACGTTCAAATACGATACCAGCGCGCAGATGGCGGATTTGTTCGATCTGAAAGCGGCGGGTTATTTTTACACGCGTTTGCAAAACCCGACGAATGATGCCGTTGCCGCGAAAATTGCCGCGCTTGAAGGCGGCGTTGCCGCGATGCTCACGTCGTCCGGGCAAGCCGCGTCGTTTTTCTCGGTTTTCAATCTTTGCGAAGCGGGCGACCATTTTGTCAGCTCGTCGAGCATTTACGGCGGCACGTTCAATCTGTTTCAGGTGACGATGAAAAAGCTCGGGATCGACGTAACGTTTGTCGACCAGGACGCTCCTGCGGAGGAAATTCAGAAAGCGTTTCGCCCGAACACGAAAGCGGTTTTTTCCGAAACCGTTGCCAATCCCGCGGGATCGGTGCTCGACATTGAAAAAATGGCGAAGATCGCTCACGGGAACGGCGTGCCGCTGATTGTGGACAACACGTTTGCGACGCCGGTGCTCTGCCGTCCGTTTGAATTCGGCGCGGACATCGTGATTCACTCGACGACGAAATACATGGACGGGCATGCGTGCGCCGTCGGCGGCGTCATCGTGGACAGCGGAAATTTTGACTGGGAAGCGCACAAGGACAAATTCCCGGGGCTTACGGAACCGGACGAAAGCTATCACGGGCTCGCCTACACGAAAGCGTTCGGCAAAGGCGCCTACATCACGAAAGCCACGGCGCAGCTCATGCGCGACCTCGGTTCGATTCAGTCGCCGCAGAATGCGTTTTTGCTGAACATCGGGCTGGAAACGTTGCATTTGCGCATGCCGCGCCACTGCGAAAACGCGCTCGCCGCCGCGAAATATTTGAAAGCGCACCCGAAAGTCGCGTGGGTCGATTACGCGGGATTGCCCGACAGCAAATATCACGCGCTCGCGCAAAAGCAGTTCACCGGCGGTTTGCCCTGCGGCGTGCTCACGTTCGGCATCAAGGGCGGACGCGAAAATTCCATTCGCTTCATGGACGCGCTGAAACTGATTTGCATCGTCACGCACGTGGCGGATGCGCGCAGCTGCGTTCTTCACCCGGCAAGCCACACGCACCGCCAACTTTCAGACGAACAACTCGTCGCCGCAGGAATTCGCCCGGATCTTATCCGTTTTTCCGTCGGGATCGAGAACATCGACGACATTATCGCCGACCTCGAACAGGCGCTTGAAAAAATTTAAGCGGCGATAAACAAATTTTTCCTTCGGGAACGCTCTTTTGTCAGTTAGAGGTTAATAGAGATAAGTTAGGTTAGTTAAAGTTAGAGAGAGAAATCAGAGTGCCCCGCCGAGAACGTAGTTCCCGGCGGGGTTTTTTTGTTGCGAAAAAAAATGTGCGGAGCGGATTTACTTCCGTTCCCGCGACCGACCGGCAATCAGCGGCGCTCGGGGAAACGCGGCGGGCGGCGATACGGCGGGAGCGCTTCGACACGATAGCCGAGAACAGCGGGATCTTTCACGAGCGCGAGCAATTTTTCCGGCGGGAAGAAACTGCGAACGTCTTCGGGCAAATCGCACTCGACGAGTCCGCCGTCATCGCTCCGCACGGCGAGCGCGAGCGCCGTGCCGCCGGAGTTTTCGCCGACGTGCGGCTTTAACCGTTTTTCGAAAAATTCGGAGACGTTTTCTTCGGGATTGAGCACGAACGTAATTTTTTTGAGCAAGCGCGGAAGCTGCTCCGCCATCGGCGAAATGCGCGCGACCTGCAAGCTCCATTCTTCCTGCCGTTCCCGGAAACGCAGTTCGCAGTCGAGCACGACTTGCGCGCCGTCCGTGATGAGGTTTTTGTAATCCTCGTAATCCGACGCGAAGCAAATGAGCCCGTATTTGTCCCTGCGCGTCTCGAGAGAAAACACCGCGAATTTTCGGCGATCGGCATCGTTTTTGGACTCGCGAATTTCCACGTTTTCGATGATCCCGCAGATTCGCACGGCGTGATTTTTTGCGGCTTTCGAGAGCGCGCACTCTTCGAGCGGTCCGGAAAATGTTGCGACCGCCTGATCGAGCCCGGCGTAAACGTCGAGCGGGTGTCCGGAAAGGTAAATCCCGAGCGTTTCCTTTTCCTTGCGAAGTTTTTCCAATGATGACATCGGCGCACCGGAGCGGTCGATAAAATCTGCAACGGAGCGGCGTTCGTCGAGAATTCCGAGCTCCATCGTGAAGCCGTCCCCGCCGGAGTTCGCTTCGTTTTTCACCAAAAAATCGCGCACGGCGACGAACGAAGCCTGAATGTGATTGCGGTCTTCATACTGCTCGCAACTGTCGAAACCGCCTGTTTCGATGAGCGCATTCAAGCTTCGAGCGAGACTGAGCGGGGCTTCGCGCTCGACGCCCGTTCCCGCGCTTTTCACGAGAACGCGTTTGGTGCAAAGGCGCTCCATAAAATCGACGAAGCCCTTGTATTTTCCGCCGCGGGAACGCTCTTCGATGATTGCCTGCGCAACTTTTTCGCCGAGCCCTTTCAGCGGCAAAAATCCGAAGTGAATCGCGTTGTTCGCGGGATCGGGAGTGAAGCGTTCGTTCGACGTGTTCACGTTCGGACCGAGCACGCGAATGCCCATGCTCTCGCATTCTGCGATGACGCCGAGCATTTTTTCCGGATTGCCCATTTCGGAATCGAGCACCGCCGCCATGTATTCCACGGGGAAATGCGCTTTGAGATAGCCCGTCTGATACGCAACGTAGGCGTAGCACACGGAGTGCGATTTGTTGAACGCGTATTCGGCAAACGCTTTCCAGTCCGTCCAAATTTTTTCGATGAGCTGTTCGGCGCGCGCCTTGTTGCCTTTGAGCGGCTCCATGAACCGCGGATTTTCGAGACAACCGCTATGAAATTTTTCCTGCAGCTTCGCCATCGTGTCCAACTGCTTTTTCCCCATCGCCTTGCGAAGCACGTCGGACTCGCCGCGCGTGAACTGCCCGAGCTCGCGGGAAAGCAACATGACCTGTTCCTGATAAACCGTGATCCCGTAAGTGTCTTTGAGATAGCGCTCCATCAGCGGGTGGTCATACACAATCGGTTCCTCGCCGTGTTTGCGGCGAATAAACTGCGGAATGTATTCCATCGGCCCCGGACGATACAACGCATTCATGGCGACGAGATCCTCGAAACGATTCGGACGGAGCAGGCGCAGATATTTTTTCATGCCGCCGGATTCAAACTGAAAAAGCCCCGTCGTTTCGCCGCGCGTGAACACGCCGAACGTCGCTTCATCGTCGAGCGGGATCGCGCCGATGTCCAAATCCAGACCTTTCGCCGCTTTCACGTTTTGCAAACAATTTTTCAAAATCGTGAGCGTGCGCAGACCGAGAAAGTCCATTTTGAGCAAGCCGATCGGCTCGACGAAATGCCCGTCGTATTGCGTGATGAGCAACGTATCTTCCTGCGCCGCGGGATCGATTTTTACGGGAATGGTATCCGTGAGCGGATCGCGCGAAATCAGCGTGCCGCAAGCGTGAATGCCGGGCTGGCGAATCGAACCGTCGAGCGCTTCCGCGTATTTGAGCGTGTCCGCGATAAGCGGATCGGAGGAATTTTTCGCATCGCGCAATTGCGGACTTTCCTTGAGCGCCGCCTCCATCGTAATTTTCGGACGCGCGGGAACGAGCTTTGCGAGCGCGTTCGCAACGCTCAGCGGCAAATCGAGCACGCGGGCAACGTCCTTGATCGCCATTCGCGGAGCCATGCTTCCGAACGTGACGATGTGCGCGACGTGATCTTTCCCGTATTTTTGCGCGACCCATTCCAACACTTTCCCGCGCCCGACGTCGTCGAAATCGATATCGATATCCGGCATCGAAATTCGGTCGGGATTGAGAAAACGTTCGAACAGCAAATCGTATTTCATCGGGTTAATTCCCGTGATTCCGAGGCAGTAGGCGACGACGCTTCCCGCCGCGCTCCCGCGCCCGGGACCGACGAGAACGCCCATCTCGCGCGCCGCCGCGATGAAATCCTGCACGATGAGAAAGTAGCCCGGGAAACCCATCGTTTTGATTGTGGTCAGCTCAAAATCGATGCGTTCCCGCACGTCCTCCGGAATCGTTTCGCCCCAGCGCCGATGCGCTCCCGCGAGCGTCAGATGCCGCAAGTAGTCGGACTCGAAACGAATGCGATAAACTTTTTCCGCACCGCCGAGCGTGTCGTAGCGATTGCCGAATTCGGCGCGCAATTCTTCTTCGGAAATGCGTTCCCGCAACTCCGCTTCCGTGCCGAACGTTTCCGGAATCGGGAACACCGGCATAATCGGCGGCGAATCCAGCTGATATTCTTCGACCTTGTTTGCGACCTCGAGCGTATTCAGCAAAATTTCCGGGCGGTCGTGAAAAAGCGATTTCATCTCCGCCGTCGTTTTGAACCATTCTTGCCGCGTGTAGCGCAGGCGATTTTCGTCGGTCAGCTTTTTACCGGAATTGAGACAGAGCAAAATGTCGTGCGCCGTCGCGTCTTTTTCGTCGAGAAAATGCACGTCGTTTGTCGCCACGACTTTGATTCCGAGTTTTTCCGCGATGCGAAAAATTCCTTTTTCTACGACGATTTGCCGTTCGTAGACGTTGCGCGTATCTTCGCAAACGTTGTTCGGATGGCGCATGACTTCGAGGTAAAAATCTTCGCCGAAAACGCGCTGAAACCAACGCGCCGATTCCTCCGCACCCGTCTCGTCGCCCGCGAGAATTTTCGAGGGAATTTCGCCCGCGATGCACGCCGAGCACACGATCAAACCTTCGTTGTAGCGCTCGAGAATTTCTTTGTCGATGCGCGGACGGTAGTAATAACCCTCCGTCCAACCGAGCGAACACAACTTCATGAGATTGCGATAGCCTGTCAGATTTTTCGCGAGCAAAATCAGGTGATTTCCCGAGCGGTCGATTTTTTCGTCCGTTCCCGCGGGAACGTTTTGCCCTTTGTCAAAACGCGTGCGCCGCGCCACGTAAGCTTCACAACCGAGAATCGGTTTAATCTTCGCTTTTCTGCAGGTATCGTAGAAAAGTTTGATGCCGAACATGTTCCCGTGGTCGGTCAACGCGACCGCCGCCATGCCGTCGGCTTTCGCTTTGGCGGCGAGCTTTTTTATGTTTGTCGCGCCGTCCAACAGCGAATACTGCGAGTGCACGTGCAAGTGCACGAAATCGCTGAACGGAGCGGCGGGAACGTCGTTTTCGGCTTCGGGCATTTTTCTGTGCCTCCTTTTTTAGCGCATCAAAATTTTAATGATCGTCGCAATTGCAACCGCGCGCCCACGTGCCGTTTTCGTCAAGCTCGTGCGCGTGCTTTTTTGCGAATTCGGGAACGCCACCGTCTTCCGACGACGGCGCAAGCGCGGGAGCGCTCGGCACAACGGCGGACGGCGAGCGTTCTTCCTCGGCGGGCGTCAACGCAGGCGCCGCGGGAACGGATTTTTCCGAATGCGCACGGTGCTCGTGATGATGCGAATCGTGCGAGTGATCGTGCCCGCAGGAACCGTCGCATTTGCCGCAGGAACCGTCGCCCTTGCAGCCCATCATTTTTTTGCGAAATTCTTCGGGATCGAGCGGACGCAGACCGAGTTTCGCGAGCAACGCAAAATCCTTGGACGCGGGACCGTTCGGCGTCGTGAGCAATTTGTCTCCGAGGAAAATCGAATTTGCGCCGGCGGCAAAGCAAAGCGCCTGCCCTTCGTCCGTCATTTGCGCGCGCCCGGCGGAAATTCTGATAATCGCTTTCGGCATGAGAATGCGCGCGACTGCGATGATGCGGACAAATTCAAAAATATCCACGCGCGGACGCCCTTCGAGCGGCGTTCCCGGGCAGGGAACGAGCGCGTTGATCGGCACGGATTCCGGCGGCGTTTCCATGTTGGCGAGCTCGATGAGCATTTTCAAACGGTCGTCCACCGTTTCGCCCATTCCGAGAATCCCGCCGGAGCACACGCCCATTCCCGCCGCCTGCACATTGCGAATCGTCGTAAGGCGATCGTCGTAAGTGCGCGTCGTGATGATTTCCGGATAATACTCGCGAGAAGTGTCGAGGTTGTGATTGTAGATGTCGCAACCGGCGTCTTTGAGGCGTTTCGCCTGCGCTTCCGTAATCAAACCGAGCGTGCAGCAAACCTGCAAACCGAGCGCTTTCACGCCGCGCACGGACGCAAGCACGCTCTCAAACTGCGGACCGTCGTTCACGCGACGCCACGCCGCGCCCATG
>CAVEBA010000103.1:0-6488 GCA_963613695.1 Sphaerochaetaceae bacterium | reverse complement strand
TTGCCCCGGGCTTCCGCCCGGGGTTTCTACATGGGCAGTCCCTACGGGACTTTTAGTTTCCTAAAACGGATTTCGATGCGGAGACGTGGACGTCTCCGCCCCCAGTTTTCGCGTTCCCGCGAAAAAAGTTGAGGAGTTGAAAAGGTCGAGGAGTATTTTTGCCTTCGGCAAAAATCACACTTCACCAGTTCTCCGTTTTTTACCGGCAAGAAACAGAAAGAAAAGAAGAAGAAAAAAGAATCCGTGAAATTCGTGAAATTTGTGGATAAAAAAACTTCTATTACTTCCAGTAAAAATTTTCGCGATGCGGCGACCGGTGAAATTCGTTTTTCCTTATTGCCGTTCCCGCGCAAACGGGCAATAATCGCGGGAACACATTCAGAAAAAAAATATGAAAGCACTTCTTTTCTCCGGACAAGGCGCCCAGAAAGTCGGTATGGGCAAATCGCTTTACGAAAATTCCGCGATTGCTCGCGAGCTTTATGACCGCGCGAATGCCGTGCTCCCGTTTGATTTGAAGCAGATTTGCTTCGAGGGACCGCAGGAAACGCTCACGGAAACGCGCGTTTGCCAGCCGGCGCTTTTCACGCAGGGCTACGTTATCGCTCAAATTTTGAAAGAGCAGGGCAAACTTGCCGATCTCAAATGCGTGCTCGGGCTCAGCATCGGCGAGCTTACCGCGTATGCGGTCGCCGGCGTTTGGGATTTTGAAACGGGGCTGAAAGTCGTCGCCGAACGCGGACGCCTTATGCAGGAAGCTTGCGACAAAACAAAAGGCGGCATGGCGGCGATTATCGGCGGTTCCCGCGAAGACGTGCTCGCGTTTTGCAAAGAATTTGACGTTGATGCGGCGAATTTCAACACGCCCGGGCAAATCGTGATTTCCGGCGACGCGGACAAAATTGCCGCGGCGGTCGCGAAAAACAACGAAACGAAGCAGTTCAAGCGCGCGATCCCGCTCGTCGTCGCGGGCGCGTATCATTCCCGCTTGATGGAACCGGCGCGCGCGGATTTCGCGAAATTCCTTGCAACGGTCGAATTTAAAAAACCGGAAATTCCCGTGTTCACGAACACGACGGGCGCGCTCATCGACGATCCCGCGGCAATGCGCGAAGCGTTGGCGAAACAGGTCGTTTCCTCCGTGCTTTGGGAAGATTGCGTGCGCGGCGCGGTTGCGCTCGGCGTCACGGAAACGCTGGAATGCGGTCCGGGCGGCATTCTCACGGGAATGGTCAAGAAAATCGCTCCGGAAGTCGCGGGAACGGCGATTTCCGAGTATGCGGAGATTCCGGCGTAAAGGGCTTAACCACGAATTAACACGAATAAACGCGAATAGTTTTTTTTGAAACAATTTGCGGGAATTTGCGAAATTTGCGGTTGAGAAAAAGAATTTTCAAACAACATTCATCACACAGCTACAGATATGGAATACACAACTGATTGCATCGTTGACGTTAAAGGTCGCGAAATTATCGATTCTCGCGGCAATCCCACGGTTGAAGTGGACGTCACGCTTGAATCCGGCGCTATGGGGCGCGCGGCGGTTCCCTCGGGAGCTTCCACGGGCGTCAATGAAGCGCTCGAACTCCGCGACGCGGGCGTTCCCGCGAAGCAATTCGCCAAGGGTATCGATCCCAAGAAGCGTTTCGGCGGGAAGGGCGTGCTCAAAGCGGTTGACAACGTCAACTCGCTGATTGCGCCGGAACTCGTCGGTTTCAACGCGTTTGACCAAGTCGCCATCGACAAGGCGATGCTCCAGCTCGACGGGACGAAAACGAAGTCCAAGCTCGGCGCGAACGCGGTTCTCGGCGTTTCCCTCGCGGTTGCGAAAGCGGCGGCGGAATCCTGCGGACTGCCGCTTTACAAATACCTCGGCGGCCCGAACGCGAAAGTGCTCCCGGTTCCGATGATGAACATCATCAACGGCGGCGCGCACTCCGATGCTCCGATCGATTTCCAAGAATTCATGATTATGCCGGTCGGCGCGAAGAGCCTCCGTCAGGCAGTTCAGATGGGCGCGGAAACGTTCCATGCGCTCAAAGGCGTGCTCAAAAAACGCGGACTCGACACGGCGGTCGGCGACGAAGGCGGTTTCGCCCCGCGCTTGAACTCCGTTGAAGACGCGCTCGACACGATCGCCGCGGCGGTCAAGAACGCGGGCTACAAGTTCGGCAAGGACATCTGCATCGCGCTCGACGTCGCTTCGTCCGAATTCTACGACACGAAGTCCAAGCAATACATCTTCAAGAAATCCGACGGCCGCAAGCTCTCGGGCGACAAGATGGTGGACTTCCTCGCCGACCTTTGCTCCAGCTACCCGATCATCTCGATCGAAGACGGTTGCGCGGAAGGCGACTGGGACACGTGGAAAAAGCTCACGAACAAGCTCGGCTCCAAGATTCAGCTCGTCGGCGACGACCTTTTCGTCACGAACACGACGTTCCTCAAGAAGGGCATCCAGCTCGGCGTTGCGAACTCGATCCTCGTCAAGGTCAACCAGATCGGCTCCCTCACGGAAACGCTCGACGCCGTTGAAATGGCGCAGTTCAACCGCTACACGGCGGTCATCTCGCACCGCTCCGGCGAAACGGAAGATTCCACGATTGCCGACATCGCCGTTGCGACGAACGCGGGTCAGATCAAGACCGGTTCGATGAGCCGCTCCGACCGTATCGCCAAATACAATCAGCTCCTCCGCATCGAAGAAGAACTCGGCGACGCCGCAGTTTTCGGCGGGAAGATGATCGGCGATATCAATAAGTAAAAAAGCTTAAAGGTTAGAGATTAAAGCTTAAAGAAGCTTAGAGAAAAGGGCGTTTCCGTTTGCGCGGGAACGCCCTTTTTTCTCCGTTGCGTTCCCGGGCGAACTTCGGCATAAATTCAGGCGAAAAATGAGCGACTCCGAAAAGCAAAAAGAACCCGAAAACCTGCCGCGCCTCGTGTGTGCGTTCGCGGGATTCTTCGCGCTTGCCGTTCCCGCGTTTTCCGTTTTGGCGGGAGCGCGCGCGCAGTCCGCGTTGGTCGATGTCGCGATGCGCGACGTTTACGCGCGCGACGAGCTTCCCGCGCTTTCGCAGGGGATTTTGGACGCGTGCGCTCCGGCATCGTGGGCATTGCTTGCAATCGGCATCGTTGCCGCGCTTTCGCTTTTCGCGCTGATGCGGAAAAATTCCCGCGCGGGAACGCTTGTCGGCGGCGGACGAATCGTTGTCGCGCTCGGGCTGACGGCGATGCTTTCCGCGTTTTATCTCGCGGCGCAAATTTTCGCCGTCGCGTTGACCGTTTGAAAAATTTTTCAGAAAAAACAATTTTATAATTCCTCAAAAAATCAAAACAATGGGCGTAGAAAAAAAAGATTTCGGAGCAGTCGAAGGTTGCGGGAACGCATCGCTTTACACGTTGACGAATGCCGGCGGTTTTTCCGCTTCGTTCACGGATTACGGCGCGACGTGGGTCGCGTGGCTTACGCCCGACCGCTCGGGAACGTTTTCGGACATCCTGCTCGGCTTTGATTCCGCCGAAAAATATGCGGCGCAAAAAGCCTACGCCGGCGCGATTTGCGGGCGCGTTGCCAATCGCATCGCCGGCGGCAAATTCACGCTCGACGGCAAGGAATATCAGCTCGCCGTGAACAACGGCGAAAATCACTTGCACGGCGGCGTGCGCGGCTGGAACGCGTATCTTTGGAGCGCGGAAATCTGCGGGAACGACGCCGAACCCGCGGTGAAATTTTCCCGCGTTTCGCCCGACGGCGAAGAAGGCTATCCGGGAACGGTCAAAGTCTCCGTTACCTACACGCTTTGCGCGGACGGCGCCGTGCGCATCGATTACGCGGCGGAAAGCGATGCGGCAACGCCGATCAATATCACGAATCACGCGTATTTCAATCTCGCCGGACACGGCACGGGAACGGTGCTTTCGCAGTGGCTCAAACTGAATTCGAACAAGTTTTTGCCCATCAACGAAAACAGCATTCCCGACGGCGAAGTCTGGCACGTGCGCGGCTTGCTTCCGTTTGATTTTCGCATTCCGTATCAAATCGGTTCCCGCATCGGCGCGCGCAATGCGCAGCAGCTCGCGTTTGCCAAAGGCTACGACCATTGCTACATCATCGACGGGCTCGCGGGAACGCTTCGCCCGGCGGCAACGCTCGTCAACGAAGCAAACGGGCGCGTGCTCTCCGTCGAAACGACCGAGCCCGCAATGCAGGTTTACAGCGGAAACTGGCTCGCGGACGCCATCGGCGACGTGCGCGGTAAGGACGGCGCCGCCTACGGCGACCATTCCGGAATCGCGCTCGAAACGCAACACGTGCCCGACGCGATCAATCAAGGGCAATTCCGCGCGAACATTCTCGTTCCCGGAAGACCTTACGCGAGCACGACGATTTACCGCCCGAGCGTGCAGGCCTAAGCGTTCCCGCAAACGGCGTTCCCGCGCTTGTTTTTCGCAAAAAATTCGATTTTCGTTTTCAAAAAAAATGTCCCGCTCCGCGACCATTGAACGCAACACCGCCGAAACGCGCATTTCCCTTTCCGTCGATTTGGACGGCACGGGCAAGGCGGACGTCTCGACCGGCATTCCGTTTTTCGACCACATGCTCACGCTGTTCGCGCGCCACGGACTTTTCGATCTTCGCGTGCGCGCCGAGGGCGATATCGGCGTCGATTATCACCACACGGTGGAAGACGTCGGAATCGTGCTCGGGAACGCGCTGAAACAGGCGCTCGGCGACAAGCTCGGCATTCGCCGTTACGGATTTTTCATCGCGCCGATGGACGAATGTCTCGCGCGCGTCGCGCTCGATATCGGCGGGCGTCCGTATTTTGTCTACGACGTTCCCGCGACGAACATGATGATTCGCGATTTCAATCTTTGTCTCGTGCGCGAATTTTTCCTCGCGATTGCAAACGTGCTCGGTGCCAATTTGCACATTCGTCTCGAATACGGCGAAGAGCCGCACCACATCGCCGAGGCAATTTTCAAATGCTTCTCGAAAGCGCTGATGAATGCTTGCGAAATCAATCCGCGTGCGGCGGGCGTTTTGCCCAGCACGAAGGAGGTTTTGTGAGCGGGAACGGCGCCGCGGCGGACGGCGTTCCCGTCGCGCTCGTCGATTACGGAATGGGCAATTTGCGCAGCGTGCGCCGAGCGTTGGAAGCGGTCGGCGGGAACGTGCAACTCGTGCGCGCGCCGGAAGAAGTCGGCTCCGCCGCCGCGTTGGTTTTTCCCGGGCAGGGCGCAATTGCGGACGCGATGAGCGAGCTTCGTCGCACGGGATTTGATATTTTTATAAAAAATTGGATTGCGGAAAATCGTCCGTTTTTCGGCGTGTGTCTCGGATTGCAGGTGCTTTTTGAACATTCGGAAGAGGGCGATGTTCCCGGGCTCGGCGTGTTTCGCGGGAACGTGCGGCGTTTTGAAAATTCTCCCGAATACAAAGTCCCGCACATGGGCTGGAACACGATTTCCGTGCGCCCGGAAAACGCGGGAACGTTTGCCGACGGGCTCGCGCTCGACGGCGAAGCGTTTTACTTCGTGCACAGCTACTACGTCGATACGCCCGAGCGCGAAATCGTGTGGAGCGAAACGGAATACGGCGTGCGCTTCGTCAGCGCCGTGCGCCGCGGGAACGTCTTCGCGACGCAGTTTCACCCGGAAAAATCTCAGGCGAAAGGGCTGCGGCTCTACGAAAATTTTTTGCGCGTTGCCGCTCGCTGACGCGCGCCCGGATTCATGACGACTACGGATTGGCGAAAAAAAGCGCTCGCGCTCGCGGAATTTTTTCCCGATGCGCCGTTTCGGGAAATCGCCGAACTCGCCGCGGGAACGGCTCCGCTCGCCGTTGCGTGCTCGGGCGGTGCCGATTCGCTCACGACAACGCTTTTGACGTGGGCGAAAATTCCCGCCGCGCGGGAACGTCTCGTCGTGTTGCATTTTGACCACGCCGTGCGCGCGGAAAGCGCGGCGGATGCGGATTTCGTGCGCGAAGTCGCCGCCGCGCTCGGCGTCGGATTCGCTTGCGGAAAACGCGGGAACACTTCCCGCGATTCTGCGGAAAATTTTCCCGCGAGCGAAAACGCGTTGCGCAAAATCCGTCTCGAATTTTTCGCGCAGGAAATGAACGCGCGCGGCGCAAAAATTCTCGTGCAGGGACATCAGCGCGACGACATCGCGGAAACGTTGCTCATGCGGCTCGCGCGCGGCGCGGGAACGGACGGGCTCGCCGCTCCGCGAAAAATTTCTCGTCTCGCCGACGGTCGCATTTTCGTGCGTCCGCTTTTGGATTTTCCCAAGGAAAAAATTCTCGCCGCGTTGCGCGCGTGCGGCGTGTCGTGGCGCGAAGATTCCACGAACGCGGGAACGGAATTTTTCCGCAATCGCGTGCGCAATCGCGTTTTGCCGGAGCTTCGCGCCGCCGCGCCGTTTGAAAATTTCGCGCGATCCCGCCGGCTCGCCGAGGAAGACGCGGACGCGCTCGATTTCCT
>CAVEBA010000102.1:0-6832 GCA_963613695.1 Sphaerochaetaceae bacterium | reverse complement strand
GAATTTATTTTTCAAAAAAAACGCGAATCGCCATGAACGTTCCCGAAGAAAAATCCGTTTATTCCCGCTTCGTTACGGAAATGCAGGTGCGCCCGGACGATCTCGATTTTTATCGCCACGTGCACAGTTCCCGCTACTTGGATTACGTGCTCGCGGCGCGCTTCGACCAAATGGAACGCTGCTACGGAATGTCGATGCAGGAATTCGCCGCGCGCGGGCTCGGTTGGTTTCAGCGCTCAATCACGCTCAATTACAAACGCCCGCTCACGATGGCGGAACGCTTCAAAGTCGAAACCGGAATCATCGGTTTTCGTCGCGACGGCGTAATCGTTTCGTTCAAAATTTTTAAGGAAAACGGCAAGCTCTCCGCCGACGGCACGGGCGACTACGCGCTCGTGGATTTGAAGACGCGCTGGGCAACCGAAATTCCCGACGACATCAAAGAAAAATATTCAATATGAAAAAAACAAACGTTCCCGCGGCAGCGTTGCTCGCCGCCGTCGCACTCGCCGTTCCCGCGACCGCATTCGGAAAAGTTTCCGTCGAACCTTACGATCCCGTGAAAACTCTGCGGGAAGGACGCGCGTCCGACGACCGCGTCGGGCTTCCCGAAAAAAAACGCGACGACACGCTCTCCCTCGCCATCGCGCCGGAATATTTTTTTGATTTCGGGAACGACCTTCCCGATGCCGACGGCTGGGGCGTCAGTCTCGCACTCTCCGCGCATTTCGACACCGACCGCCCGGATTGGGATTTCGTCGTGGAGCTCGAAATGCTCGCGTTTCGCGCGAAGAGCGGAAAATACAATCACGACGGGCACGAAGTTTCGGAAACGGTGCATTCGCTGAACATTCTCCCGCACTTCGGGCTTTCCTATTCCGCCGCCGAAAACTTCCGCATCGACGCCTTGCTCGGATTCGGAATCGGCGCAATCTACGACGAAGTCTCCGGCGACGGCTACGACACGTCAAGCCGCGGGAACATAACGACCACGCTCGGCGCAAAACTGCGCGGCGAATATCGTCTCAACAAAAACTGGGGGCTCTTCGCCGCATACCGTTTCACCTACACCAGCCCGACGCTCGCTTCGAAACTCGCCGACTGGCAGGACCTCGACCTTTTCACGCATTCCGTAGAACTCGGCGTGCGCTACCTTTTCTGATTTTTTGACGCCCGATTTTCATGACGGAAAACACAAGCCTTTCGAACGCGCCGGGCGTTCCCGCGAAAAAATCCGCCGCGTGGCTCGCGCCGTTTTTCGAGCTGAACTTCATCGAAATGATGGAGCGGCTCGCCTACAACAGCGTGCGCGTCGTCGCTCCGATTTATATCATGCAGGCGGACAACGCCGGCGGGCTTCATCTGACTGCCGCCGCCAAAGGCACGCTCTACGCGTGGTGGGCGATCGTGCAATGCTTTTTGCCGATTATCACGGGCGGATTCGCCGATCGCTACGGCTACAAAAAAATGATGTCGATTTCCGTCGCGACGATGTCCGCCGGCTATTTGCTCATGGCGTTTCTGCGCGACGTTCCCGCGCTCGACGCGTTCGCGGGAACGCTCGGAATCTCCGGCGTGAACGGCGATTATCTCGGTTTTCTCGCCGGAATTACGGTGTTTGCGACCGGCTCCGCGCTTTTCAAGCCGGGCATTCAGGGCGCGCTTTCGCACACGCTCCCGCGCGAAAAATCTTCTCTCGGCTGGGGCGTTTTTTACTGGGTCGTAAATATCGGCGCGCTCATCGGGCACTACATTCCCGTCGTTTTTCTTTCGGAAAAATTTGCGCCCGACGCGTTCGGCGCGGCAAATTCCGTCGAACGCTGGCGGCTCGTTTTCATCATGTCCGCGGTGATGATTTTGGTAAATTTCCTGCCGTTGATTTTTTTCAAAGACACGCCGTCGGGCGCGTCGAAAACGCTCGGCATCGGGCGCGTGCTCGCAAACGCGATTCGCGATATTTTTCAACCGCGCCTACTCACGTGGATTCTCATCATGTCGGGTTTTTGGCTGATGATGTTTCAGCTTTGGGACTTGCAGCCGAACTTTCTTGAAGACTGGGTTTCGAGCGCGAACGTCGCCGCCGTCGCCGATGCCGCGTTCCCGGAAAGCATTTCGAAATTCCTCGTAGAAATTTCGCCGGCGGGCGAATTGCGCGTGCCGCAAGCGGTGCTCATCAGCGCGAACGCGACGTTCATCATCGTCGGCGTGGTCGCGGTTTCTTGGATTACGCGCAAGATGCGCACGCTCGACGCAATGATTTTCGGCATGATCATGGCGACGATCGGCGTCGTCGTTGCCGGCTACACGCGCAACGCGTGGTTTTTCCTGCTCGGCGTCGTGTTTTTCTCGCTCGGAGAAATGTTCACGGGACCGAAAAAATCGCAGTATCTTTCCGAAATCGCGCCGCCGGACAAAAAAGGCGTCTACCTCGCCTACATCAACATTCCCGTCGGCGTGGGAATTTTCGTCGGCGCAAAACTCGCCGGACTGATTTACGGGAACGTCGGAGAAAAAGCCACGCTCGCTCTGCGCTGGATCGCCGAACAAAAAGGAATCGCGTGGCGCCCGTTTTTCGATGACGTGAGCGCGCTCGAATCCGCGCTCGGGATCGCGCGCAACGAAGCCGTTCCCGCGATGCAGTCGATGCTCGGTTGCTCGGCGGAAGAAGCGACGCAACTGCTTTGGCAAACTTACTCGCCGAACCTCGCCGTCTGGCTTCCGTTTGCCGCAATCGGGATCGTTTCCGCAATCGCGCTCGTCATTTTCTCGCGCATGGCGAAACGTTGGAACGACATGAACGCGTAAGGGTGTTCCCGCATGAAATCGTCGGCTTTTTTCCTGTTCGTTTTTGCGCTCCTGCTCGCGGGAACGCCGGCGCTTTCCGCCGCGACGAACGCTTCGAAAAAAAACGCTCCCGCCGTCGTTGCCGACGATTCCGAAAATGAACTTTCCGATGCGCCGGAAACGCTTCCCGGAGAAAATTTTTCCGCTGCGTGGCCGAACATCACGCGCATTCCCGATATGCTTCCCGCGCGCACCGTGCAAGACGGTCCGGACGCGTGGATTTACGAATCGCAACATTTTCGCTTCACGGCAAACGCGCCGATCGCGCTCGCCGCAGTCAAGGAAATCGCGCGAATTTTCGAAGGCACTTACACCGCAAATCTCGCGCTCCCGCTCAACTCGCCCTGCAATCATTTTCAGATTTGCGAAAAAGGTCGCTACAACGCGTTCCTTTTTGAAACTTACGCGCAATATCTCGCCGCGGGCGGACCGGACGGCTCCGCCGGAGTTTTCATCGGCGCCGGAGCACTCGAACGCGGACGCGTGCTCGTGCCGTTCCAATCGCTCGGTCTGGAAAAACGCGGAAACCGCTACGTCAAAAGCGGACGCCGCGTAAGCGCGAAAACGCTCTCGCACGAAATCACGCACCACATGACCATCGGCGGGAACGCCTATCCGACTTGGTTCGCGGAGGGAATCGCCGAATACGTCGGGCTTTCCTACGACGGGAACGGGCACGTGCGATTCGGCGGGAACAAAAACGTCATCGCAAAATTCGTTTCCGCCTACGGCGAAAAAGGCGACGGCGGACGCGGGATCGGCAAGCAACCGAATGTCGGCACTTCGCTCGAAAATTTCATGACGCATACCGGCTCGTTCGTCGGCGCCGGCAACGACGGGAACGCCGTGCAAATCGGCTACGGCGTTTCCGCGTTGCTCGTGTATTATTTTTTCCACCTCGACGGCAAACGCGATGCCGCGCGAATCAAAAAATACATCGCCGTCATTCAAAACGGCGGCTCAATCGCGCGCGCAAACGAAGCGTTGCTCGACGGTCGCACTTGGGCGCAACTTGAAAAAGAAATCTGCCGCCGACTCAAAGGCGCACTCAAAATCGAACCGAAATTCGAAAACTGAAAATTTCCCCGCGCCATGAACTCGCTCCTCGATCTGCTGAAAAAAAGCACGGAATTCCTCGCAAAAAAAGGCATCGGAAACGCGCGCCTGCAAAGCGAACTCATCTTCGCGGGAACGCTCGGTTGCCGCCGACTCGACCTTTATCTGCAATTCGAACGCCCGCTCACGCAAGCGCAGACCGACGTTCTGCGGGAACGCATCGTGCGCCGCGCGCGCCGCGAACCCGTGCAATACATCGTCGGCGAAACGGATTTTCGCACGCTCACGCTCAAATGCGATTCGCGCGCGCTCATTCCGCGTCCGGAGACTGAGGAGCTCGTCGGCTACGCGCTCGAAAAACTCGCCGAAAACCACCCCGCGGGAACGCCCGCACGCGTGCTCGATCTCGGCACGGGAACGGGCGCGATCGCACTCGCCGTCGCCGCCGAACGCCCGGGAACGCATGTCGTCGCCGCCGATATTTCCGCCGATGCGCTCGCACTCGCTCGCGAAAATTTCACGCTCAATTTTGAAAAAAAAGGCGTTCCCGCCGACGTCGAATTTCTCCGAAGCAATTGGTTCGAAAACATCGCGGGAACGTTCGACGCGATCATCTCCAACCCGCCCTACCTCACGGACGCAGAATGGGAAAGCGCCGAACCCGAAGTGCGGGAACGCGAACCGCGAAACGCACTCGTCGCCGAAAACGACGGTCTCGCCGACCTCGAAAAAATTTTGCGCGGCGCGCGGGAACGTCTCGCGCCCGGCGGATTCGTCGCACTCGAAACCGGAATCGCACACCACGCACGCCTTGAAGAAATCGCCCGCAACTGCGGCTTCGCCGAAACGAAATCCGTCGACGATCTCTCCGACCGACCGCGATTCTTTTTCGCCGACGGCGGAAAAAGTTGAGGAGTTGAAAAGGTGGAGTGTGGAAAATTAGGAATTAGGAATTAGAAATTAGGAAGAATGCTGATTTTTGCCTTTGGCAAAAATTTAAGGTGTGCGTTATTCACTATTCACTATTCATTATTCACTCCTCTTTCCACCCTACACCCTTTTTGCCTTCGGCAAAAATTAAGTAATAACTCTCCCGCGAAGCGGGAATCAACAGGCGCGAAGCGCCGACTAAACTCCTCAACTCCTCAACTCCTCAACTATTTTTGCCGCAGGCAAAAAGCGAATGCGAGCGCGGCGATTGCGAGCGCGATTCCCAGTGCGCAAAGCGCTCTGCGTTTCCGCCGCGCGGGCGCGGAGCTCACGCGTTCCAGCGCTTCGAGAAATTCTTTTGCCGTCGGATAACGGCGCATCGGCGCAACGCTCAGCGAGCGCGTGAGCACTTCGACGAGTGCGCGATTGCGCAATTTGAAAATTTCGGGCGAAAGGCGTCCGTATTCGGGCGGCGTTTCGCCGACGAGCAAAAAATGCAGCAACGCGCCCAGCGCGTAGACATCGGCGCGCGGCGTAGCGGCGCTCCCGCGGCTGACTTCCGGCGCGATGTAGCCCTCGGTGCCGCCCTCGACTTCGGGTTTGTCGCCGGCGTTTTCCTCGATTGCGATTTGCGTCTGCGACGGCATCGCGTAGCCCGCCGAACCTGCGGGAACGCGCGTTCCCGCGGAACGGAATTTCGATCCCGCGCGGGCGCGCTGAAGCTCGATAATTTTTCGTTGTCCGGCGATATATTTTCGATCGACGTATGCCATGCCGAAATCCGTGATTTGCGGCGTTCCCGTGCGCGTCAGCAAAATATTTTCCGGCTTCAAATCCCGATGCACGACACCGTAAGCGTGCGCGTAGGCGAGCCCGCGCGCGACGGCGGAAATCAGCTCGACGGCGGCGTCCGGGCGAAGCCGCCCGCCGTTGCGACGACGCACGTCCTCGAGCGTGCCGCCGTTCACGAAATCCATCACGTAATAATAAAGCCCGTCGCACTCGCCGAAATTATACACGGGAACGATGTTTTCGTGCGAGAGCGCGGCAACGATTTGCGCCTCGTGCTGAAACACGCGAACGAATTCCGGCATGAACGCGAGATCGCGGTTGAGGACTTTTACCGCGAAAAGTTTTTTCAGCACGATGTGTTGCGTCAGATAAACCGCACCCGTCGCGCCGAACCCGAGAACCGAAACGACTTCGTAGTCGCCGATTCTTTCGCCGGGGCTAAAACTTTCTCGATCTTTGCTCATCGCCGGCAAACGTCAGTGTTCGGCGGGAACGTTCACGCGCTCGCCGCAATTCGTTTGCACGAAAAAAAAATTATTCAACTTCGAGCACGACCTGCACTTCCGCCGTCGCGTGAAGCGGCACGCCGCCGAGCGCGACAGCCGCGCGAGCGTGTTTGCCGTTTTCGCCGAAGAGCGCGAGAAAAAGCTCCGATGCGCCGTTGATGACCTTAGGCGCGTCCGCGAAACCTTCCGGCGCGTAGACGAAACCGTTCACGTTGACGACGCGTTTCACCTTGTCCAACGAGCCGAGAAACGCTTTCGCGTTGGCGAGCGCGGCGAGTGCGCACTGACGCGCGGCGGCGTAGCCGTAAGCGACGTCTTTTTCCGGCGCGGAGCCGATCATTCCCGTGTGCGTGAGCTTGCCGTCCGCCACCGGAAGCGTTCCCGAAAGGAAAAGCAGATTTCCCGTGCGAACGGCGGGAACGTAAGCGCCGGCAGGCGCGGGCGGCGGCGGGAGCGTGAGTCCCAATTCCTGAATTTTTGCTTCGATGCTCATAATTGACGGAGATTTTATCCCGCCGAAACTTTCCCGCAAAGGTTTTTTACACAATCCAAATTTTTACCGGAAGTAATAGAAGTTTTTAAGGAATTGTTTTCTTGGGGGCGGAGACGTCCACGTCTCCGCATCGAATCCGTTTTTAGGAAACTGAAAAGCGCCAACGGCGCGACAAGCAACAGCATAGGGCAAGCGAAGCGCCGCCCTATGT
>CAVEBA010000101.1:0-6897 GCA_963613695.1 Sphaerochaetaceae bacterium | reverse complement strand
CGGAGACGTCCACGTCTGCGCATCGAAATCCATTTTTAAGAAATTTCCGTCCGCGAAGCGGGCGTTTCCCTTTTTTTACTTTTTTCTATTACGTCCGGCAAAAAAATCTTCGCGCCCTTTGCGGTTTGAATCGGAGGGCATTTTCCGTTTTTCTTTTTGCGTTCCCGCGGGTTGTTCGGGAAAATCGTCGGAATGAAACTGATGGTTTTGGACGGCAATAGCATCGTGAACCGCGCGTTTTACGGCGTGAGGCTTTTGTCCACGCGCGACGGGATTCCGACGAACGCCGTCTACGGATTTCTCACGATTTTGTCCAAACTGCTCGACGAGAGCGTTCCCGATGCGCTTTGCGTGTGCTTTGACGTGCACGCGCCCACGTTTCGCCACGAAAAATACGCGGATTACAAGGCGGGACGCCGTCCGATGCCCGACGAATTGCGTCCGCAGATTCCGTTGCTCAAGGACGTGCTCGCCGCGATGAACGTTCCCGCCTACGAGCTCGCCGGTTGGGAAGCGGACGATTTGCTCGGCACCATCGGTGCGCGTTGCGCCGCCGCCGGCTGGGACTGCGAAATCGTTACCGGCGACCGCGACAGCCTGCAGCTCGTGTCCGAGCGCGTGAGCGTGAAACTCGTCGTTTCCCGCATGGGAAAAACCGAAACGAAAACATTCACGCCGGAAACTTTTTACGATGCTTACGGTTTCCCGCCTGCGCAAATCGTCGATCTCAAAGCGCTGATGGGCGACACGTCGGACAACATCAAAGGCGTTCCCGGCATCGGCGAAAAAACGGCGGGCGAGCTGATTCGGCGCTACGGCACGATTGCGAAACTTTACGCCGATCTCGCCGCGCTCGAAGTTTCGCCCTCCGTGAAAAAAAAGCTCGAGGCGGGGCGCGCGAGCGCGTTTGAATCCTACGATTTGGCGACGATTCGCACGGACGCGCCGATTGATTTTTCTCCGGAAAAAAATCTGCGCCGCGAGCCCGACGTTCCCGCGCTTTATCGTTTGTTTCGGAAACTGGAATTTTCAAAACTCATCGCAAAATGGAAACTCGCGCCGCCCGATGAACCCGCGAACGCGGCAGACGAAAACGCGGATTTGCCGTTGTTTGCGGGAACGGACGCTCCGGCAAGAGCGAGCGGCGGGAACGCGTCTGTCGCCGAAGCGAGCGTCGTTCCCGCGTTGCCGGAGTTGCTCGCGCATTGCGCGGATGCGGAGTGCGTGTGCATTTTTGCGGACGTGAAAGCGTTCCCGCATTTTTCGGAATTTGCGCTTGTCGCGGGAACGCGCGCGGTGCGCTTGCGTGCGGCGGATTTTCCCGAAAACGAATTTCGGAATTTTCTCGAAAAATTTTTCGGCACCGAAATCAAAAAAGTTGCGCACGACGTGAAATCCTTGATGCGCGCTTGCCTCGACGCGGGATTGCCTTGCGCGGGATTCGTGTTCGATACCGCGCTCGCCGCGTATTTGCTCGAGCCGACGCGCGCGGTTCCGCCGCCGGAGGGCGACGACGACATCGCTCGCGCGCTCGCCGTGAAAACGCTTCGCGATGCGCAAATTCCCGCGCTCGAACGCGACGGTCTCGCGAAACTTTATCGCGAAATCGAGTTCCCGCTTTGCGCCGTGCTCGCGGAAATGGAGCATACGGGAATCGCCGTTGATCTCGCTCGGCTTCGCGCATTTTCCGCCGAAGCGGAAGCTCGCGGGAACGCCGCGCAGGCGGAAGTTTTCGCGCTCGCGGGAACGGAATTCAATCTCAATTCGCCGAAACAGCTCGGCGAAACGCTTTTTGAAAAACTCGGTTTGCCGTCCAAAAAAAAGACGAAAACCGGTTATTCCACGAACGCGGACGTGCTCAAGGAGTTGGAACCGTTGCACCCGATTATCGGAAAAATCGGCGAGTTTCGCCTTTTTTCAAAACTCAAAACCATCGCGGACGGGCTTATCGCGGCGGTCGGTGCGGACGGGCGCGTGCGCACGACGTTTAACATGACGAGCACGGCGACGGGGCGGCTCAGCTCCTCCGAACCCAATTTGCAGAACATTCCCACGCGCGGAGAGTTCGGGAACGAGCTGCGCGGAATGTTTGTTGCCGAGCGCGGGAACGCCCTCGTCGACGCCGATTATTCGCAGATCGAATTGCGCGTGCTCGCGCACGTTTCCGGCGACGAGACGATGCGCGAAGCGTTTCGCAAAGGCGAAGACATTCACGGCGTTACCGCGTGCAGAATTTTTCGCGCCGAGCCGGAGCAGATTACGCCGCTGATGCGCCGCCACGCAAAGGCGGTGAATTTCGGAATCGTCTACGGGATCGGCGAATTTTCCCTCGCGCAGGATCTCGGCGTCTCGCGCAACGAGGCGAAACGCTACATCGAAAATTATTTGGAAAAATATTCCGGGGTTCGCGAATACATGAAAAACGTCGTCGAAAAGGCGAGGGCGGACGGCTACGTTTCGACCTTGCTCGGACGCCGTCGCGCCATGCCCGAGCTCGCATCCGCCAATCACAACGTGCGCGCGTTCGGCGAACGCGTTGCGCTCAACGCACCGATTCAAGGCACGGCGGCGGACATCATCAAAATCGCGATGTTGCGCGTGCACGCTCGGCTCAAGCGCGACGTTCCCGCGGCGAAACTCATTTTGCAAATTCACGACGAATTGCTCGTCGAAGCACCCGAAGCGGACGCGGGAACGGTTAGCCGCATTCTTTCCGAAGAAATGTCCGCCGCGTTCCCGCTCTCCGTGCCGCTTGTCGCCGAAGCCGCAATCGGTTCCAGTTGGGCGGACGCGAAATGAGCCGTGCGCCAAAATTCAATTTTACTTTTCCCCCGCTCGGGAATAACATCGCTCCCCGAAAACCTCTTTTCCAAATCAAGCAAAATGAAAAAAGTATTCGTTTCCCGTGAGAAGCGCGAAGAAGAAACGCGCGTGGCTCTCGTGCCGCAGGACGTCTCGATTCTGACGCGCCTCGGCTTTGAAATCACCGTCGAGAAAGGGCTCGGCGAAAAATCCGGATTCGCCGACGACGCCTACGCCAAAGCGGGCGCAACGCTCGCCGACGATCCCGCAAAGGCGCTTTCCGAAGCGGACATCGTCGTGCGCGTGCTCAAACCCGACAACGCGCAGGGCATGAAACCCGGCGCGCTGCATTTGAGCTTCCTCGATCCGTTCAACGAAAAAGCGCTTCTCAACGAATTCGCAACGGCAAATCTCAACGCCGTTTCGCTCGAAATGATTCCGCGCACGACGCTCGCGCAAAAAATGGACGTGCAGAGCTCGCAGACTTCGCTCGCCGGCTACTACGCCGTCGTGCTCGCGGCGACGAAGCTCTCGAAAATTTTCCCGATGATGATGACGCCCGCGGGAACGATTTCTCCGGCGCGCGTGTTTATCATCGGCGTCGGCGTTGCCGGGCTTCAGGCGATTGCGACGGCGAAGCGTCTTGGCGCGCGCGTCGAAGCGTTTGATACGCGTCCGGTCGTCGAAGAACAGGTGAAATCGCTCGGCGCGAAATTCATCAAAATCGATCTCGGCGAAATGGGGCAGACGGCGCAGGGCTACGCAAAAGAGCTTACGCCCGAACAGCTCGAACTTCAGAAAAAAGGTCAGGCGAAAGTTTGCGCGCAGAGCGATGTCGTTATCACGACGGCGAAAGTTTTCGGTCGCAAGGCGCCGCGTCTGCTCACGAAAGACATGATCGCGGGAATGAAACCGGGAAGCGTCATCGTCGATATGGCGGTTTCCACCGGCGGGAACGTCGAAGGTTCCGATCCGACAAAGGACGTGCTCACGGAAAACGGCGTGCTCATCATCGGCGGCGACAATCTCGAACGCCGCGTTCCCGCGGACGCGTCGAAGATGTTTTCCGGGAACATTTCGGCGTTCCTCCAACATTTCTGGGACGCGGAAAATAAAACGCTGAAAATCGATCTCGAAGAACCGATTATGAAAGGCTGCCTGCTCACGCACGGCGGCGCAATCGTTCACGAACGTTTCAAAACCGCATAAATTTAGGAACTTAGGAAACCACGAACTAACACGAATAAACCCGAACGGTCGGTGAAAATTCGCGTTGATTCGCGGAAATTCGCGGTTCAAAAAAAAGAAAAAAATTAATCTTCAAATACTGAAATACCATGGAAATGATAATGTTGTTTTTCGTTTTCGTGATGGCTGCCTTTCTCGGGTTTGAGCTCATCGCGAAAGTGCCGTCGCAGCTGCACACGCCGCTGATGTCGGGAACGAATGCCATCTCGGGCATTACGATTGTCGGCGCGCTCGCCGTTTGCGCGATTCAGGCAACGGGAACGCTCGGCATGATTCTCGCGTTCCTCGCGATTGTTTTCGCCACGATCAACGTTGTCGGCGGCTATCTCGTTACCGACCGCATGCTCGGCATGTTCAAGAAGAAAGGAAAATAATCCGATGGCTCCTCAACTTTTGGCGTTTGCCGTTCCCGCAACGGTAATCAATCTCGCTTACATCGTGGCGTGCGTGCTGTTTATTTTCGGCATCAAACGCCTCGGAAAAACGGAAACCGCGCGCAGCGGGAACGCAATTTCCGCGCTCGGAATGCTCATCGCCGTCATCGCGATTTTCCTCGATGCGGACGTGATGAAATCGTGGACGACCGATTGGTATATGAACGGTTATCTGTGGTGCTTCGGCGGGATCGCGCTCGGTTCCGTCATCGGCGCAGTTTGGGCAAAAAAAGTTAAAATGACGGGAATGCCCGAGCTCGTCGCGCTTTTCAACGGTTTCGGCGGTCTCGCGTCGCTCCTCGTCGCGTGGTCGGAATTCGTGAAAGTGGATGCCGAAGGCAAGCCGTTTTCGCACTTGCTCACGGCGGACAACGCGGTCAGCGAAGTTTCGCTTTATCTGACGATTCTCATCGGCGCGATCACGTTCACGGGATCGGTGCTCGCGTGGGGCAAGCTTTCGGAAAAAATTTCCGGGCGTCCGTTCCTTTTTGCGGGACAGCAGGTCGTTAACGCGCTGATCGTGCTTGTCGCGCTCGCGGCGATGGTCGTTTATCTGTTCCCGGGGCTCGTTCCCGCGGGCGATCCCGTGACGGTGCAGACGATTGCGCTCTACACGGGCATCGCGGTTTCGTTGATCATGGGCATCACGATTGTTCTTCCGATCGGCGGCGGCGACATGCCGGTCGTCATTTCGCTGTTGAACAGTTTGTCCGGCTTGGCGGCGGCGATGGCGGGCTTCGTCATCAACAACAACGTGCTCGTGGTTGCGGGCTGCTTGGTCGGCGCATCGGGCGTGATTCTCACGATTATCATGTGCAAGGCGATGAATCGCTCGGTCGGCAATCTGCTGTTCAGCGGTTTCGGCGCGGCGGATTCCGGTTCTTCCAAAAAGGCGGGAACGGGCGCGGAACCGAAAGCCGTTTCCGTGGAAGACGCGTATCTCGTGCTCGAAGCGGCGCGTTCGGTCGTGTTCATTCCCGGCTACGGGATGGCGGTCGCGCAGGCGCAACACGTCGTAAAAGAACTCGCGGCAAAACTCGAAGACAACGGCGCGGAAGTTTCTTTCGCAATCCACCCGGTCGCCGGTCGTATGCCCGGGCACATGAACGTGCTCCTCGCCGAAGCGGACGTTCCCTACGAACAACTCAAAACGATGGACGAAATCAACCCGATGATGCCGATGCAGGACGTCGCAATCGTCATCGGCGCGAACGACGTCGTGAACCCGGCGGCTTCCTCCGACAAATCTTCGCCGATTTACGGGATGCCCATCATCAAGGCAAACGAAGCACGCACGGTCTTCGTGCTCAAACGCGGCAAGGGAAAAGGTTTCTCCGGAATCGAAAACGAGCTGTTCACGCTCCCGAACACTCGCATGATTTACGGCGACGCGAAAGCGACAATCTCGTCGCTCGTTTCCGAATTCGGCAAGGAATAAAAATCCCTCGCGAAACTCATTCGCGTTTCAAAAAAGCGTTCCCGCCCACCCGCGGGAACGCTTTTTTTGTTGACGCTTCGGGAACGTTAAGGAAATATCCGCCGCGTTCTCGGGAACACGGGAACACAAAAAAACGATATGAAAACTGCTCGGACGAATTGAAAAAAACGGAGACATTTCAATATGCAAAATAGCGAAATGAAAAGGTGTTTTTCGGACTGCTTATGCTGAAACTGATTGCTTTCGTTTTTCTCTTCGGAGCTTGTCGCTGCTGTGCGGAGATTGAGTTTTCCGTAGGAAAATATTCCTTGCGCGGATTCGAAATTTGCGCACGACTGGAAAAACTTTCGCAACAAGGGCTACTCGGGAACGGAATGTTCGCCGCACCGGCTATGATCCCATACGAATCGGCGAGCGACAAACGCGGAGAAATTACGCATTTCAAATTCCTATTTCGGAACGGGAATCCTGTTGTCGCCGTTTATGTCAAAACTCGAGAAATTCCTTTCGTCGGATTGTCCGATGCGGGAAATGTCGAATTTGATTTGAAAAGCAAATCCGTCGTTTCAACATCTTTCGAACCGTGCGATATCCGGTGGGGACAAGGCTCCGGACGCACTTTTCGCGGCGAAATAGCTTCTCGTCGCATAGAAGTTACGGAGTATTTGGTCGAGGACTCGGCACTCGTGCCTCCGTTTCTTGGGCTGAGCGCATGTTTTGGGGAGAAGAGCATTCGAGAACAAAAATGGTTTCGAACATTGGCGTGTTTTAACATTTTTCGGATAAGCGTGAAGAGCGGGAACGCCGTTTTGACAATTGCGTTCGATAAGAATGAGCACGAGGAGTTTCGATTTGTTCAATCGCTTTACCGTGCGGAGTTGCGCCCGTTAAAATCTTTTGAGGAAAGCGCCGGCGCTGATGAAATTATTTTTGAAATGCAACAGGATGTGGGAATGCATGCTCGCCGCATTATGC
>CAVEBA010000100.1:0-6923 GCA_963613695.1 Sphaerochaetaceae bacterium | reverse complement strand
TGAAACTGTTACCTATGTCTGACTCCGTTTTGTTACCTATGTGTGAATCCGCACCAGTGAATGGTGAATAGTGAATAACGCTCACCTTAAATTTTTGCCGTAGGCAAAAATCCGCACGATACTCCTAAACTCCTCAACCTTTTCAACTCCTCAACTCCTTTTGCCGTAGGCAAAAACAGATTTCACCAGTAGACCAGTTTACCAGTCAACCAGTCCACTTTTTTACTGGAAGTAATAGAAGTTTTTTTTAAGGGATTGTTTTCTCTCACGGAGACGCGGGGACACAGAGATTTTTACCAAGAAAAAATCCGTGAAAATTCGTTAAATTCGTGGATAAAAAAACTTCCGCGCGGGAACGCGGGTTAATTCAAATCGCGGCCCTCGACGCGGGTGCGTCCGTCGGAAAATTCGAGTTCGACGAGTTGTCCGAACGCGACATTGCGTGCGCGGTCGATGATTTTTCCCGTTGTCGCATCGCGCGCCACGGCGAAGCCGCGTTTCAACGTCGATTCCAAGCCCGATGCCGAAAGCCGAGACTCCAACTGCGAAAGCCGCAGCCGCGCAAGCCGAACGGCGTGTTCCGGATCGCGAAGCTTCAGCGCGAACGCCGCATGCGAAATTTTTTCGCGCGCGCGGGAAAACTGTGTTGCGGTCGAAGATTCAAGGCGCGAAGCCGTTCCCGCGAGCCGTTCCCGCACAAGGCGCAGATGCGCGGCGGGCGAATGTCGCGCGAGTTTTGATTCGAGCAAATCGACGCTCTGGGCGCGTTCCCGCAACGCACGTTCCGCCGATTCCTCGAGCGATTCCGCCGCGCGATCGAATCGCTCCGCAATTTCCATGCGCGCGCTCGAAATATATTCCGCCGCCGCGGAGGGCGTTTCCGCGCGAAGATCCGCCGCAAAATCGCTGAGCGTAAAATCGATTTCGTGTCCGACCGCAGAAATCACGGGAACGCGAGACGCGCGCACCGCACGCGCCACGATTTCTTCGTTGAAACACCAAAGATCTTCCAAACTTCCGCCGCCGCGCCCGACGACCAACAACTCCAACCCGCGCACCGAATTCGCAAGCGCGATCCCGCGGACAATTTCCTCCGCCGCGCCCTCGCCTTGAACTTTCGCGGGAACGACCAACAGCCGACCGACCCAGCCGCGCCGCCGCAAAATGCTGATAAAATCGCGAATCGCCGCGCCCGTGGGCGATGTCACGAACGCAATCGTGCGCGGGAACGCCGGCAACGGGCGCTTGCGGTTTTTGTCGAAAAGCCCCTCCGCTTCGAGCCGGCGACGCAATTTTTCAAACGCTTCCTGAAGCCGCCCCACGCCCTCTTCCTGAAATGTGCGAACGATGATTTGGTAGTTCCCGCGCGGTTCGTAAACGCTGATTTCGCCGAACACGACGAGCTGCATTCCCTCGCGCAAACGCGTTCCCGCGCGCGCCAACGTGCCGCGAAACGCCACGGCGGAAAGCTGCGCGCCGGCATCTTTCAACGTAAAATACGCGTGCCCGCTCGATTGAACGCGGAGATTCGACACTTCGCCGCGAATCCACACGCCCGCAAACGCGCCCTCGACGAGCGCCTTGATGCGCCGCGTAAAATCCGTGACGGAAAGCGGAGCGTCCTCCCCGGCGGAGGGCGTTCCCGCAACGCGTTCTTCAAAAAAATCCATTTTTCAGCGCTGCGGATCCGGCGTGAATTTTTTCAAGCGATCCCACATCATGTCCAGCGATGCCGGAAGCGTGCGCGTGTCGGCGATGACCGGCATGAAATTACTGTCGCCCTCCCACCGAGGAACGATGTGGCAATGCAGATGTTTCGGAATTCCCGCACCCGCCGATGCGCCGAAGTTGAAGCCGACGTTAAAGCCGTGCGGGTGAAGCGCGTCCGAAAGAATTTTTTGTCCGAGCACGATCAAATCCATCAAATCCGCGCGTTCTTCCGGCGTCAAATCCGCGAGCGCGGGAACGGCGCGATACGGGATCGCGAGCAAGTGTCCGGCGTTGTAGGGAAACGTGTTGAGCACGAGGTAGCCCGTCTTCCCGCGGTAGAGCAAATGCACGGATTTTTCGTCCGTCGCTTTCGGAATTTCGACGAACGGATCTTCGCACTTCGGGTCTTTGTCCTTTTTCGGGGCTTCGATGTATGCCATTCGCCAGTATGCATGCAAGCAGTTCATGCGGGAAAGTTTCCCCGCAGGCGGATTTTTTTTCAAATGAAAACTTCCGCGCCGCGAGTGCCGAACAAAAAACGCTTGCAACCGCCGTAAAAACGGCACATCGTTTGGCTTCCTTTTTCCTCGGTGAGATATCCAAGTGGCTAAAGGGCGTGGACTGTAAATCCATTCGGTTTTCCGTTCGGGGGTTCGAATCCCTCTCTCACCACCATTCAAAAAGCCCGCAAATGCAGATAAATAAAGCGTTTGCGGGCTTTTTCGTTCACGCGGGAACGTGCTTTCCGGAAGCGCTGCGAGATTTCGGGCGCAGAACGATATCGAACCCGAGCGAAGAAACGATTTTGCAAAACGTATCGACGCGCGGCACGCTTGCGCCGCTTTCAATTCGTGCGATTGACGGTTGCGGCAATCCGCACGCGACGGCGAGGCTTTTTTGCGTAAGTTTCTTTTCGGTGCGCGCATCGATGAGCTCGGCGAGCAAGCGAGCTTTCATCTCGGCGGCGGCGATTTCGGCGGGAGTGCAAATTTCGTTTAAGAACGCGATTGCATCGCTTCCGCGAGCCGTTCCCGCGGTCGTATTTTTTTTCATTTCTTTGTCCTTTCCTTGAAGTCGTTCATGTTGCGTATTGCCTGCTCTATTTCGCGAGCGGGTGTTTTTTGTGTTTTTTTAATGAAATGATGAAGCAGAACGAATTCCGTTCCCGTGAACGCGAAAAACAAAATTCTGTTTCGAAGCGGACGCAGTTCCCAGATTTCGCCTAAAATGTGTTTGACGTAAGGCATTCCCGCGCGCGTTCCCAAGTGCTCCAGAATTTTCAGATATTCCGCAAATTTCGCTGCGTTTATGCGGGCGTTTTTTCCGTTCCCGCGCACCATCTCGGAAATCGCGTCTTTGACAGGCTCGTTCCCGCGCGCGTCTCTGTAAAAAACAACCTTAAACATTGCGGATATTTTTATAGCATATTCGATATTACGTCAACTGCGATGTTCCCGCCTTTTCGCGTTCACGCGGGAACGTTTTTTTTTGCGCGGGAACGATTTCCGGCGGTATAGTGCGGGGAAATTATGTTGTCGGATGCAATAAAGAGTCTCGAAACGGAGCCGGTCGGGCGACTGCTGGTGAAGTATGCGCTTCCCGCGATTGCGGGCATGGTCGTGTTTTCGCTCTACAACGTTGTGGACAGTATTTTTATCGGGCAATGGGTGGGAGAATACGCACTTGCGGGGCTGGCGGTGGCGTTCCCGGTGATGAATCTTTCTGCGGCGCTCGGCTCGTTGCTCGGTGTGGGCGGCGCGGCGTTGTGTTCCATTCGGTTGGGCGAAAAAAACATCGCGGGAGCGGAACGCGCGTTCGGGAACGTCGTAACGCTCGGCGTGATTTTCGGCGTGGTCTTCGGCGGCGGGAGCGCGTTGTTTTTGGAACCGATTCTGACGGCGTTCGGCGCAAGCGAGCAAACGATGCCCTACGCTTACCAATTCATGTTGGTCACGCAGTTGAGCGCGTCCGTGACGTATGCCTTTCTCAATCTTACGCACATCATGCGCTCGACGGGTTATCCGAATCGCGCGCTCGCGGCGCTGTGCCTTTCCGTTTGCGTAAACGTGGTGCTCGCGCCGATTTTCATCAAGGTTTTGGACTTGGGCATCACGGGAGCGGCGTTGGCGACGCTTTGTGCACAGCTGAGCGGACTCTTTTTTGTCGTGTGGCATTTTTGTTCGAAAAAAAGCACGGTGCATTTTGAGCGCGGCATTTATCGCCCGCGGGCGGAAACGGTTTTGCCGATTATTTCGATAGGCATCGCGCCGAGTTTGCTCAATGCGTGCGGGTGCGCGGTCGCGGTTATCATCAATCGGCAGCTGCTTGCGTTCGGCGGCGATCTCGCGGTCGGCGCTTACGGAATTTTTGCACGCGTGATGATTCTTCTCGCAATGGTCGTAGTCGGGCTGACGCAGGGCGCGCAACCCGTTGTCGGCTTCAATCACGGCGCCGGGCATTACAACCGCGTGCGACGAACGTTTATGCTGACGTTTTTGGTCGGGAGCGCGATTTCGACGACGGGCTTTCTCGTCTGCGAAATTTTCCCGCGACAAATCGCGCTGGCGTTCACGGACAACGAACAGCTGATCGCGTTTTCCGTGCAAGCGTTGCGCATCGGCGCGGCGGCGTTCGCGTTCGTCGGCGGGCAAATCGTAGTGAACAATTTCTTCCAATCCATCGGACGCGGGAAGACGGCGGCGGTGCTTTCGACGACGCGGCAATTGATTTTTCTCGTTCCCGGAGTGCTGGCGCTTCCGCATTTCTTCGGGCAAAACGGCGTGTGGTGGAGCCTGCCGCTCGCGGACATTCTTTCCGTTGTTCTCACCGCCGTGGTCTTCATTCGCTTCCTGCGCGACTACCGTCCGCCGCAAGTCGTGATTCGCCCGCCGTTGCCCGAAAACAACTGCGGGAACGCCTAATTTCTAATTGCGAGAAGCGTTCCCGCGCCTTAGGTTTTTTCGACTATGTACATTTCTCCCGAAACACGTGCGAAAATCGACGAAATCGTTCGTCGTAGCCGACATTTGTATAAATTTTTGGACGTTCCCGCGAAGCAGGCGCGTCTCGCCGAGCTCGAGGCGAAAATGTCCGAGCCGAATTTTTGGAATGATCAGCAAGCCGCGCAAACCGTGATTTCCGAAAACACTTCGCTGAAATCCGCAATCACGCCGTTGCTCGCCTACATGCGCCGCGTCGAAGATTTGCAAACGCTCGCCGAACTCGTCGGCGAAATGGGCGACGACGATGCGGGAGCGGCAGACGAACTCGCCTCGCTCGACGCCGAAGCGGGAACGATGCTCTCGGAAATCGATACGCTCGAAATTTCTTCTTTCCTTTCCGGACCGCACGACAAATCTTCCGCCATCGTCATGATCAAGGCGGGAGCGGGCGGCACCGAAGCCTGCGACTGGGCGGGAATGCTCATGCGCATGTACACGCGCTGGGGCGAACGCCGCGGATTCAAGGTCAGCATCGAAGATTTGCAGGACGGCGAAGGCGCGGGAATTTCCACCGCCGTTTTGCGATTCGACGGCGAGAACGCTTACGGCTACGCCAAAGCCGAACGCGGCGTGCATCGCCTCGTGCGCATCTCTCCTTTTGATGCAAACAAACGCCGCCACACTTCGTTCGCGAGCGTCGATATCGTCGCCGACATCAAGGACGACATCAACGTCGACATCAAAGACGAAGATTTGCGCGTGGACGTTTATCGCGCGTCCGGCGCGGGCGGGCAACACGTCAACCGCACGGAATCCGCCGTGCGTCTCACGCACTTGCCCACGGGCATCGTCGTCGCGTGTCAGCGGGAACGCTCGCAACACCAAAACAAAGAGCTCGCGATGCGCATTCTCAAAGCGCGCATTTACGAAAAAATGGAAGACGACAAGCGCGCGGAGATGGAAAAATTTTACGGCGAAAAAGGCGAAATCGGTTGGGGAAATCAAATTCGTTCCTACGTTTTTCAGCCTTACCAAATGGTCAAAGACCTGCGCACGGGCTACGAAACGGGAAATATCCAAGCGGTGATGGACGGCGATCTCGACGGCTTCATCAACGCGTGGCTTCGCGCCGGCGGACCGCGTTCCCGCAACAAAGATATCAAAATCGAAGACTGACGGCGGCGCGGGAACGTTCCCGCGATGCGCGTTCCCGATGCTTGCTTTTTCGCGGGAACGGGGAGAAAATTTTCGCATGAATCGCGAAGAAAATTTGACGATTGTCGTGCTCTGCGGAGCAATTTCTCCGGAGCGCGAAGTTTCGATTCGCTCGGGAAAAGCCTGTGCGGAAGCGCTGAAAACCGCGTTCCCGCACGTGGAATTGCGCGTGCTCGACGAAAACGCGCTTCCCGCGGATCTCGATCCCGCGCGCCACGTTATTTTCCCGGTCATTCACGGCGATTACGGCGAGGACGGAAAAATTCAGCGGGAACTCGATGCTCGCGGATTCGCCTACGCCGGTTGCGGCGCGGACGCGTGCGAAATCTGCATCGACAAGGCAAAAACAAAAGCAAAACTCCGCGCTGCCGGCGTTCCCGTGACGGACGAAATCGTCTTCACGGCAACGCACCGCCCGCAAGCGAAAAGTCTCGTCGAACGTCTCGGTCGCGAAATCGTAATTAAGCCGGCGGACAAAGGTTCGAGCGTGGGACTTTTTCTGCTCGCGGGAACGCGCGCTACAAAACACGCGCTGGCAAAAATTCGCGACGGAAAATGGATCGCCGAACGCAGACTTTACGGGCGGGAACTGACCGTCGGAATCGTCGGCGGTTGCGCTTGCGGGATCGTCGAAATTCGCCCGAAACACGGTGCTTACGATTACCGCAACAAATACACGGCGGGAGCGACGGAATACATTTTCCCCGCGCCGCTTCCGGAAGCGATCGCCGCGGCAATTCGCACCGATGCAGAAAAAATTTTCGCTGTGTGCGGCTGCCGAGATTATTCCCGCGCAGACGTGATTCTCCTACCCGACGGACGCTATTTCTTCCTCGAAGTGAACACGATGCCGGGAATGACTTCGACAAGCCTTTTGCCGAAAAGCGCCGCTTGCACGGGAACGGATTTCCCGACGCTCGTCCGCGAAATGGTGCGCCCCGCGCTGGAACGGGTTAACGAAAAGTTGAGGAGTTGAAAAGTTGATTCGGCGCTCCGCGCCTGTTGATTCCCGCTCCGCGGGAGAGTTATTACTCCTCAACCTTTTCGACTCCTCAA
>CAVEBA010000099.1:0-6941 GCA_963613695.1 Sphaerochaetaceae bacterium | reverse complement strand
ACCATACACCTTACACCATACACCCTCCACCTTACACCCTCCACCTTACACCATACACCTTTTTTGCCTTCGGCAAAAAATCAGCTTTTGAATTGAACGCCGGCGGCTTTTCTGCGAAAATTCGGGCTCATCAGAAATCCCCCTTTATAAATTTTTCGGATATGTTCCCCGCTGTGCATTCTTTTCGTCGGCGTTTTTCTTCACGCCGCGGGTTTTCGTTGGTCGTTTCTCTGGTGATGATGGCGCTGATGCTCCTTGTCGCGATTACGTTGGTGTCGTTCGTCTACGTGCAGAGCAAACTCACGGAAGGGCGTCTCAAACGCGCGCAGGCGCAACTCAACGCAATCAGCGGAATGCGCGTGGCGCTCGGGCAATTGCAACTGCTCAGCGGCGACGACCAGCGCGTTACGGCAACGGCGGACATTTTCGGCGGGAACGGCAACGATTCGCTGCCTTCCGGGAAAGCCGTTGACGGAAAACGTTTTTGGACGGGCGTCTGGGCAACGGGCGGGCTCGACAAGTCGAAAATTCGCGATTGGAGCGTGTATTCGCCCGACAAAAAACCGTTTCTGGGCTGGCTCGTTTCCGACTACAATTCGTCCAAGGAAATTTTTTCTCCGTTGGAAGCTCCGCTGAACCGCGAATCCGCCGCCGGGAACACCGGAAAAACGCTTTTGTCTTCGGTGCAAAAAGCATTCGACGCGGATGACGAAAAACTCGATTTGGTCACACTCGTCGGCGCGGGAACGCTCGGAAGCGATCGCGATGCGGCGGACGAACTTTCGCTGAAACAACGCGAAGTGCGCGTGCGTCGCGTTCCGATTATGCGGTTTTCCGCCGCGGCCGACGAAATGCTCCGCACCAATTCCGGCTCGTTCGCTTACTGGGTCGGCGACGAGGGCGTAAAGGCAAAAGTCAATATTCCCGACGGCACGGACGAAAAGTTTTTGAAAAACGATTGGGAAAGGCTTTTCGCGTCGACGACTGCCTCGCACGTCGGCGTTCCCGCAATTACCGGGCTTGAAGATTTTGAAAAATGGTGGCAACGCGATATTGCCAACGCGGATTCTGCCGCAAAGACGACACTGGGGCACGTTCCCGGCATCGATTCTCTACCCCTTTACGCAAAAGCAATCGGCGGCGGAGATGCAACGCAAGTTAAGGGCTACGCGCAAAAGCTTTTTCACGACGTTTCGTTCGTCTCGCAAGGGATTTTTACCGACACCTACAACGGCGGCTTGAAAACCGACCTTTCGCTCGCTTTTGAAATGCCGTGGTTCGCCGGGAACTCATGGAAAAAAGGCTTTCGCGATCTCAAACAATTTCACGGGAGCGGCGAAAAAAACAAGCTCGATTTCAACATGACCAATGTCCAAAGCTCGAAAAACGAGCGCACGGCATGGTGGGTCGACCAACCGGAAGACGGGCTCGGATATCTCTTTGAAATTGCAACCGGAGAAAGCGGGAGCAAGCAGGGGCGCCCGAATCACGAATATTTTCGCGGTCCGACGTGGGATTTGGTTCGCAACTATTATCGCCTTTACAAGCGCGAGGACGAAAATGTCGGCTTCCGCGGATTCAAGGCGCACAACAAAGATGCATGGATTGCCGTCGGAAGCGTTCCCTACACCTATCTTTCGCCGATTGGGAATCAAGTGCTCGGGACGTCCGGCGGCGGCGGGCCGCTCGGGAGAAAAGCCAATATCGGGCTGATGGGAACGTCAAATTACAACGACGACTGGGATTTGGCGGCGTTGTTGACGGAGTTTGACGGCGCTGAGCGCACATGGAAAGACGGGCAACGCGCGCCGTTGATTATTCCGCAGTCGATGATTATTGCGCCGGTCATTCAACGCATTGCGTTTCGTTATGCGTTCGGGATCGGTACGGATAAAAGACTTCGCATTCTCGTCGATCCCGTGATTACCGTGCACAATCCCTACAATGTGCCGTTGGAATTCTTCGGGCTTGGAATGATTTGGACGAAATATCAGCCGTTCGACGTTACGCTGACGAGAAAATCCACAAGCGAAGAATCGACCGACGGTTCGACCAATTGGCCGGGAACTCAATCTTCCGTTTTCTACACGAATCGACTTTTCAGCCAAGGAACACGCTTTACCTATCGCGTTTATGCGGGAACGACGTCTTTGAACAAAGGCGCGAGCGGCTACGAAATTCTCGCGCCGGGCGAAGTGCGCACGTATTTGCCGGCGAGCGCGGTTTCGGACGGGATCAATCAAGGAATTACAACCCGTCAGCTCGGTTCGTATAAATCCTCAGACTGGAATCCGAGCCGAACCGGGCTCGTGAGCTCGCAAATTGTGCAAGACTCGAACGGCACCCAGCTTGCGGCATTTTCGGATAAGGAAATCGCGAGCGGGATCGCGTTCGAGTGCGAAGTGAATCCGCACGACACCACGCGCTCCGGCGACACGAACACGTTCCCGCGGGAACCGGATATTTTTTCTTTCAACCTGTTTTATCCCGTTTCCGCCAACGGAGACAATATGGAGAACCGCCCGGAAAGCGTTCAGCGTATTTGGAATCACGGACAAGGACCTTGCGACTATTCCGACGAAAACCTTACGAGCTTCATCGCGATGCGTCGTTGGCATCAAGGCGACGGTTCATTTACGGTAAATAAAACGATCCAGCTCTCCGGTGTCGGAGAAAAGGAATACGCAATGTTTATGGACATTTACCGGCAAGGTTCGAACGAATCCCCGCTTGCGGGACCGCTCGTAACGAACATTCGCGCCGAAGCGATTTTCCCTTATAGCTTCGATAAAAACATGAGCGAGCGTTCCGTGGACATCGGTTGGGGTCGCGAATTGGGAGACGAGGACGCGATGGCGTGGCCGAGCCGCTTCCTCACTTCGCGTTGGGGCGACGACTACGGCGTTTCCGGGCAATCCAACATCGTGCTTTTTGAAATTCCGCAAAGACCGTTGCTTTCGCTCGGGCAATTGCAACACGTGAATTGTTCCCGCTTGGACGCGCAACCCGGATATGTCGTCGCAAACGCTTACGCACCGCTCGGAATCAGCGATAGGACGGCGTTGTTTTCGTGGTCCGGGAACGATTTCGTCAACAGTGGCGCCGCGCAAGTAGACACTTCCGAGCAGGAAGTCCAACCGCGCGCGGACATGTCGTTTGCCGCGAATCTCAATTTGTTTGATCGCTACTTTTTCTCCGGCGTGAATTTCGCGGGAACGATCGGCGAAAAATTGCAGAACCAAGAAAAAGATATCGATAGCTTCGTGGAAAAAGTTTTCGACGTTTCCGCCGATTCTCCGTTCCCGAACAAGCGAATTTCCCTAATTCGGGATTTCGGCGAACGCAAGGAAGCCGATGTAAAAAAAGATTTCAGCGATCCGGAAAAAATCGCTCGAAACTTGATTTTCAACGGCACGTCCAACGTAAATTCAACAAGCGTCGAAGCGTGGAAAGCCGTGCTTTCCGGCTTACGCGACCAATTGCTGAATTTGGACGGCTCCTTTACCGCAGAAAACGCGCCGGCAATCATGCGCTTTATGCGCGCTATCGGGCAAAAGCTCGGCGGATATTCCTCGCCCGTTCATCAGCCCGAAAAAGACAGCGACGGCGATGACGGGAACGGTTGGCGTTGGTATATCAAAAACTACGATGTTTCGGAATTGGCAAAAGCGATGGTCGAGCAAGTGCGTTCCCGCGGTCCGTTCATGTCGATGGGCGACTTTGTGAACCGCCGACTTTCCTCCGGAGATCATGGCATCACCGGTGCATTGCAGGCGGCAATCGACGACACGAAAATCAATAAGGAATTTGACGGAGCGACGAATCCCGACACCAAGCGCTACAAGAACCTTTATCCCGGGAACGGAAAAATTTCCAAAAAAGCGGGCGCTCCGGGCTATCTGACGCAAGGCGACTTGCTTTCCAACATCGGCGCCGGGCTTTCCGCGCGTTCCGACACGTTCACAATTCGCGCCTACGGCGATGTTTTCGGCGTCGCGGGAACGCCGGAAGCGCGCGCGTGGTGCGAAGCCGTTGTGCAACGCATGCCGGAATTTTTCGACCCGCAGGATGACGAAGAAGAAGCGATGATTGACTGCGTCACGTTTATGGAAAAATACCGGAACAGCCAACCGGAAGGCTTGCCGGTCAATCACGTTTTGGAAAAATGGGAACGCAACGATAAACTTTCCGCCATAAATAAACTTTTCGGGCGGCGCTACAAAATCGTTTCTTTCCGTTGGCTTTCACAGGACGAAATTTAATTTAATAAAGATTCAATTTTCATGAAATACTTCAAATATTTGCTTGTCGGTCTGCTTGTGCTGGGAATGAGTATTTCCGGGTTCGCGCAAGCTCGCAGAAATGCCGGAGCTGCCGTTCCCGCGGAGCGCGACACGGTGCGTTTCCGTTGCGCCTATCTGGATGCTTCGCAACAATCGGACGAAAAACTTTTTGTCAAAGAACGCAAGGGGTTCCGCTTGTTGAATTTGGGCGTGATGGCATTTCTCGGAGAATATTCTTATTCGGGAGCGCTCCCGGTGCCGATTTTTCGCAAGGCTACGCCGGAAGAAATCGAACAACGCAAAAAAGATCCGCTCGTTCCGAAAGCGGAAGTGGAATACGTTCGCGTTTATGAGTTGGATCCGCACGGCATGAATTACTTCGGCGCGATTCTTTTGCCATCGCCGTCCGGAAAGGCTTTTGAAAAGCCGCTGATTTTCGACCTCAATCCGAAAGCGTTCCCGCCCGGCGCGGTTCGCATCTACAATTTTTCGCGGAGAACCGTCGGCGTAAAATACGAAGTACAGGGCGAGCCCAAGACGCAGTCGGCGCTCACGATTCGTCATCAGGATTCCGCAATTACGCCCGCTACGACATCGGATAGCGGAATGTTCGAATTGCGTGCGTTTGTCAAATTGGAGAAAACGCAGCCCTTGCAGGAGGTTTTTCGCACCGTCGGCGTTGTTCAAAAAAAACACCGCTACTGTGCGTTTCTTTTGCCCGATTCGCGCGAAACTAAGCGCAACGGCGGGAACGTCGCGCTGACTTGCCGGACGATTAAAATCGTTCCGCTTGCGCCGCCGAGCCAAGAGCAGGACGATGCAGAACAGCAATCGCAACCCAAACGCCGCTCGTCCCGCTAAGCGATTCTTTTCTCAAAAACACAAATTCTCACCCCAAAATCGAAAGGAATTTATGAAAAAGTTTAATTTGCTCGCTCTCGGCAAACTCGTTGCCGCATTTTTGCTTTCCGTATTGGCGACAAATCTTGTTCTTGCAGATGAAGTTTCCGTTCGCTTCACCTACTGGGATTCTCCGAGCGAACCCGTTCAGCTCGCGTTGCGCGAGGGAAGCAAGTTCCGCCCGTTGTCTATTTTTCGGAGAAAATTGAGCAAGCCGATTGCGGTTGAACGCAGCGATGAAAACGTCGTTTTCGTCTATCGCAAAAACGGCGATTCCTACGAACCGTATTTTATGGTTCCCGTTGCGCCGGAGGTAAAAAACACGGCGTTGATTCTCGTTCCCGTAAAGCCGAAAAAGCAAACAGACAGCGAAATCATGCGCCAAAATTCTTCCCCGTTTGACATTTTCATCATCGATTACGACAAAGTGCATTTCGGCGAGGTTTATTTCTACAATCATACGCAACAGGATTTGACGTTGGTGCGCCACGCCGACAATTCAAACATCGTCATAAAACAGGGAAACGCGCAAGCGTTGCCGCGTGCCGACGAAAATCTTGAAGTTTTTTCTATCGGGAAAAATAACGAAAACGGCGAATTGAAGCTGTTTGACCGCTTCGCTCTTCAATTCGACGGGGAAGGGCGCGGATTCGTCGTCGCGGTTGACTCGCGGGAAGAAAACGCTCGCACGCCGATTGAAATTGTTTCCCTCGTAGACAAACAAAAATAGCCTACCCGCGCGGGAACGCCGGATTTTCGCACGTTCAAGCGTCGAGACTGAGCGCAACCGTTTCTTTTCCAATCGAAAAAAAAGCGTCTTTCCCGCTTCGAGATTTTCGGGAAAGACGCTTTTTTCGTATGCCGAAAAACGGGCGTGAATCTCAGTCGTGTTTTTTCTCCAATTCGGCGCGGGCGTCGCGCAGGATTCGCAGACAGATATCGCGCAAATCCATGAGCGCGCAACGGATTTGCCGCGCGTGGCGGATTTCGGAATCGCCGCGAAGATTTTCGGTGAGTTTCTCGAAATCCGCGAAATAGCGATTCAGCTCGGCGTGCGCGCGCTTCGTCAGGCAAACAGCGAGCCCAAATTCGAGCGCGTTTTCCGCATCGACGGCGAGCGTCAGATTCCGGCGTGCGGCGTTGAGCGTTTCCGTGAGCGAAATCGCTATCCACGCGAGCGATGATTTTTCCGCTCCGGGAACGTGTTTCTGCAGAAGTTTTAAGTGGAAACACACGCAAGTGCAGATTGCGCTCACGGCGATGCTCTCGGGCGGATTGTAAAGAGAATAAACGTCGGAAGCATCATCGTCGCGTTCCCGCGCGTCCGGCTCGTTCGCGGATTCGTTTAGGCAGAGCGGATCCGTGGCGGGAACGTTGTCATCGGCATCAGCGTCGACGTCATCGGGAACGGTTTGCCAACCCATAGCGCGCGCGCATTCGTCGAGACGATCGAGATCGGATTCGATTTCGGAGGCGGTGGCATCGCAAAACGATTTTTCGTAGAATCGGATAAAGCGATCGACTTCGTTTTGGGCGCGCCGCAACAGAGCGTCCCATTCGCGTTCGCCGCGCGGGATCTGCCGATTGCCGGCGTTGTCATCGCCGTTCCCGCGCATCTCGGAGTTGTTTTCGTAATCGCTCATGAAAGAAAAAAATTGAACGCGGGAAAGGTTCGTCTTTTCGCGGCGTCTCCGCAAGCGCCAATTTTTTTGCCGCAGGCAAAAAAAGGTGTAGGGTAGGAAATGGCGAACCGGTGGG
>CAVEBA010000098.1:0-6943 GCA_963613695.1 Sphaerochaetaceae bacterium | reverse complement strand
TTCCTAATTTTTAATTTCTCTGAAATCTCCTCAACCTTTTCAACTCCTCAACTTTCTTGCCTGCGGCAAAAATGTGTTGACGCTCGGGGGCGAAACAAATAGAACGTTCGTCCTATTTTTTTTGCCGATGGTTGAATCCGAAGCAGTTTTAAGGGGAAAGGGCTTACGAAGGGGAAGGGGCTTACGCACGCGGGAACGCATTTTGTCGGCGGCGGAAAAGCTGTTTGCGGAGCAAGGCTTCAGCGGAGCGTCCATGCGCGGCATTACTGCGGCGGCGAAGGTGAATCTTTCCGTTGCGTATTATTATTTTAAGGACAAGAAGAGTCTGTTGCACGCGGTGATTGATCGTCATGTGCTTCTGGCGATGGAGGAGATGGGGGCGATGCTTGATGCGGCGCGAGCCGAGGCGGGAACGGCGGCGATTCCGTTGCGGCGTTTGCTCGAATCGTTGGTGCTCCCGCGCGCGCGTTGCGTTTCCGATGCTGCGCACCGTTTTTTTGCCGCGTTGATGATTCGCCGAGGCGAAACCGAAAAAATGATTTTCGAAATGATCGATGTCAAGACGGCGGCGTTGCAACGGCGTTTTTTTGAAGAATTTGCGCGCACGCTCCCGCATCTTTCTCCGCTCGAATTGCGTTTCCGCATCGAGATGTTTGATGCGATGCTTTGCGGTTGGCGCACCAGTTGTCCGCTTCGCGAAGGCAAATATCCGAAAAACGTTTCCGCGGAAACGTATTTTGAAATGCTGATGACGTTTGCCGTTCCGTCTTTTCTTGCGCCGGCGACTGTTTCGCCTAAAAATGTCGGCACTGCGGGAACGGGGAACTGAAAATTTTTTATACGAAAAAAAATCGAATCACCATTGATTTATGATGAAAAAAAACACCACGAAATCCTTTTTCCTTGCGGCGCTGACGGCGCTCGCGGGAACGTTTGCCCTCTCCGGATGCGGCGATGAAAAACAGGCGGCGCATGCCGCGCCGAAAGGTCCGACGGACGTTCCGTTGACGGTCGAGACCGTCGTTCCCGCGACTCGCGAGCTCGTGCAGGAATTGCCGGGACGCGTTGATGCCGTGCGGCTTGCGGACGTTTCCGCGCGCGTGACGGGCGTGTTGCTCGAGCGTAAATTTGAGGAAGGCGCGAAAGTCGAAAAAGGGCAGGTGCTTTTCCAAATTGATCCCGAGCCGCTGATTGCCGCGCGCGATGCGGCGGCGGCGCAACTCGCGGGAACGCAGGCGCAGCTCGAAAGCGCAAACATCATTTTCGCGCGCTATTCTGAACTCGTGAAAACGGGCGGCGTGAGCCGGCAGGAATACGACGATTCGCGCATCGCGGTCGATTCCGCCAAAGCGGCGGTGCTCGCGGCGCAGGCGCAACTGAAGACCGCCGAAATCAATCTCGGCTACGCATCGGTTACGGCGCCGATTTCGGGCATCATCGGCGCGGCGCTCGTCACGGAGGGCGGACTTGTTTCCGGGAACGCGCTCACGAAAATGGCGGTCATTCAGCAGATGGATCCGATCAATTTCGATTTTACGCGCTCGGCGACGAGCCTGTTGGAACTTCGTCGCGCGATTGCCGCGGGAACGGTGGAAAAAATCGGAGACGACGCCGTCGCGGTCAAACTCGTGCTCGAAGACGGCACGGAATACGCGCACGCGGGCAAACTGAAATTCTCCGAAGTTACCGTGGACAAGTCGACGGGCATGTATAAACTGCGCGCCGAATTTCCGAATCCGGACAATCTGCTTCTGCCGGGCATGTTTGCGCGTGCGGTGCTTTCCGAAGGTACGGACAAGGCGGCGATTCTCGTTCCGCAGGCGGCGGTTTCGCTCGGCACGGCGGGCAAGGCATCGATTTTCGTCGTCGACGAAAATGATCTTTTGCATTCCCGTCCGATTGTGATCGACAAAATGCTCGGCGACAAATGGATTGTGAAAAGCGGTTTGAAAGTGGGCGAACGCTACGCCGCAGACGGGCTGATGGCAATCGGGCTCGCGTATTCGCGCGGTGCGACGGCGGTTCGCGCGGCGGCTCCGAAAGCGGAGGAAACGCCCGTTCCCGCCGAATCCGCTCCCGCACAAACGAAATAATTTTCTCCGCAAAAAAAATCGCGGGAACGCAAATTTTTTAAAGTTTTTTCCTCATGGCAAAATTCTTCATCGACCGCCCCGTCTTCGCATGGGTGCTTTCGCTGATGATCATCCTGTTCGGGGTGATTTCCATCAAATTCCTGCCGATTGCGCAGTATCCGACGATTGCGCCGCCGTCGATTTCCGTGCAGGCAAGCTACGCGGGAGCGTCCGCGGAAACGACGCAGAAAACCGTTACCGCCATCATCGAGCAACAGCTCAACGGTATCGACAATTTGCTTTACATGACGTCGTCGTCGGACTCGACCGGGAACGCCGAAATCACGGTGTATTTTAATCCGGGAACGAACGACGACACGGCGCAGGTGCAGGTGCAAAACAAAGTTTCGCTCGCCACGTCGCAGCTTCCGTCCGTCGTTCAGCGCACGGGCGTTACCGTGAAAAAGGCGGCGCGCAACATGTTCCTCGTCATTTCGATTTATTCGAAGGACAACTCGATCCCGCGCGCCGAAATCGGGAACTACATCGCGTCGAACATTCTCGACCAGATTCAACGCGTGAACGGTATCGGGAGCGTGGAATTCTTCGGTGCGGAAAATGCGATGCGCATTTGGCTCGATGCCGAAAAACTCAATTCTTTCGGGCTGACGGCATCGGACGTCGTTACCGCGCTTCAAGCGCAAAACGTGCAGGTTCCCGCGGGAGCGGTCAACGGCGATCCCGCCGTTCCCGGTGCTCGCATGAACATCACGATTCAAGGTCCGGGAACGCTCGAAACGCCGAGCGAATTCGGCGAAATTTTCCTGCGCACGACGGAGGACGGTTCCCGCGTTCTTTTGCGCGATGTCGCGCGAATTGAAGTCGCCGAAATGAACTATGCGTTCGAAACCCGCTACAACGGCAAGGCCTGTATGGGGCTTGCGTGCAAGCTCGCGACGGGAGCGAACGCACTCGAAGTCGCCGATGCCGTGAAGAACAAGTTGGACGAACTTTCCGTGTATTTTCCGGAAAGCCTCGCGTATGATTTCCCGTTGGACACGACGTTGTTCGTGCGCGTTTCGATTCACGAAGTCATCAAAACGCTTGTCGAGGCGGTCGTGCTCGTCTTCATCGTCATGCTCGTATTTTTGCAAAATCTGCGAGCGACGTTTATTCCGACGATTGTCGTTCCGATTGCATTGCTCGGCACTTGCGCCGCGCTTTACATGCTGGGCTTCTCGATCAACGTGCTGACGATGTTTGCCATGGTGCTCGCAATCGGGATTCTCGTTGACGACGCGATTGTCGTCATCGAAAACGTCGAGCGAATAATGTCGGAAGAGGGACTTTCGCCGCGCGATGCAACGCGCAAGGCGATGGGGCAAATTTCCGGCGCGCTCGTCGGCATCTCGCTCGTGCTTACCGCCGTGTTTATTCCGATGGCGTTCTTTTCCGGCTCTGTCGGCGTCATCTACCGCCAATTTTCGCTGACGCTGATTTCTGCGATGGCGTTCTCGCTGTTCCTTGCGCTGACGCTGACGCCGGCGCTCTGCGCTTCGATGCTCAAACACAATCCGAACGGGCAAAAACGCGGACTTGCGGGCATTTTCAATCGCAATTTCGAAAAAATGACGAACGGCTACACGGGCGTTGTCGGCAAACTCATTCGCCACAGCGCAATCGGGATCGTCGCGTTTCTCGCGGTCGGCGCGGGCTTCGGTTGGCTTTATCTGCGCTTGCCGACGGCGTTCCTTCCCGATGAAGACCAAGGGCAAATCGTCGCGCTGGTTCAGCTCCCGCAAACGGCTTCGCAGGAACGCACGCTCGAGCTTATCAGCGAATATGAAAAAGTCGCGCTCGCGCAACCCGAAGTCGAAAAAATGATGATCGTGCAGGGCTTTTCGTTCAACGGGCGCGGCTCAAACGTCGGGCTCGCGTTTATGAAGCTCACGGACTGGGACGAACGCAAAGATCCGAACAGCTCCGCCGAAGCGGTCGCAGCGCGTATTTCCGGACATTTTCTTCACCATCCGGACGGCATGGTCGTTTCGTTTAACTTGCCGGCGATTATGGAGCTCGGGAACGCTTCCGGCTTCGAATATCAGTTGCAGGATCGCGGCGGCGTCGGGCACGAAGCGCTCGTCAAGGCGCTCAACACCGTGCTCATGGAAGCCAACAAGCCGGAAACGGCAATGACGGGCGTTCGTCTCCAAGGGTTGGACGACGGTCCGATGCTTCGTCTCGATATCGACAAGGAAAAAGCGCAGGTTCTCGGCGTGAATCTCGGCGATCTTTACAACGTGATTCAAGTCGCGTATGCATCGTCTTACGTGAACAACTTCGTGCAGGGTTCCCGCGTTCAGCGCGTCATCGTGCAACTCGATCCGAAAGATCGCGCATCGCCGGAGGCGCTCGGGAACATGTTCGTGCGCACGGGAACGGGCGCAATGCTTCCGCTCTCGGAAATCGCAACGTTCGAGTGGATTCAGGGCTCGCCCGCGCTCACGCGCTACAACGGGTTCCCGTCGATGAATATCGTCGGACAGCCGAAGCCGGGACGTTCCTCCGGTGAAGCGATGGAGGAATTTGAAAAAATCGTTCAGGAACGCTTGCCCGAGCTCGGGATTTCCGGAATCGGCGGCGAGTGGACGGGACAGTCGCTCGAAGAACGCATTTCGGGTTCGCAGGCGCCGGCGCTTTATGCGCTTTCGCTCATCATCGTCTTCCTCTGCCTTGCGGCGTTGTATGAAAGTTGGTCGATCCCGCTCGCCGTCGTGCTCATCGTTCCCGTCGGTATTTTCGGGAGCGTGTGCGCAACGTTGCTCGCCGGACTTTACAACGACGTGTATTTCAAAGTCGGCTTCCTCGTCATCATCGGGCTTTCGACGAAAAACGCGATTCTCATCATCGAGTTTGCGAAAGAGCTGCAGGAGCAGGGACGCGGACTTTACGATGCGACATTGCAGGCGGTGCGCATGCGATTGCGCCCGATTCTGATGACGTCGTTCGCGTTCATTCTCGGCGTCGTGCCGTTGGCGCGCGCGTCGGGAGCGTCCTCCGCGGCGCAGAACTCGATCGGCACGGGCGTTATCGGCGGAATGTTGGCGGCGACGATTCTCGGCGTCTTCCTTATTCCGTGTTTCTACGTCATCGTCCGAAAACTTTTCCGCGTTGCGGAGCGCAAGCCCAACGTGGTTGTCAGTAATTGATGAATGCCGCGCGGCAGTCGCCGACAACAGAAATTCATCTTAAATTTTTTCGTAAATGAAACATCTTAAAAAAACAGCTCTTCTTCCGTTCCTCGCGTTCGCCGCGACTGCGTGCACGATGGCGCCCGACTACGAGCGCCCGGACGTGCGCGACATCGTCTCCGAAACTTACGCGGGAATTGCCGCGACGACGCCCGACGAATCCGCCGCAACGCGTCTCGGCTGGACGGAATTTTTCGCCGACGAACGTCTGAAATCGCTCATTCGCTCCGGGCTTGAAAAGAACCGCGATTTGCGTGTCGCGATTCTCAACGTCGAACAGGTGCGCGCTCGCTACGACATTCAGTGGGCGGAATTGCTTCCGAACCTCAACGGGAGCGCCGCGTTCACGCGTTCCCGCACGAACGAATATCTTTCGCTTTCCGGGAAAGCGATGACGACGAATCAGTTTTCGCTGGGCGTTGCCGCGTCCTACGAAGTCGATTTGTGGGGGCGCGTGCGCTCGCTCACGGACAAGGCGTTCGAGCAATTCCTGCAAGCGGCGGAAAATGAACGCGCCGCGCGAATCTCGCTCGTCGCGCAAATCGCGATGCAGTATTACACGCTCGAGCTCGCGAACGAACGGCTCGCGCTTTCCGAAAAATCTCTCGCGACGACGAAAGAATATCGCGACCAAATCGAAAATCGTTTCCGCGCCGGCATCGCCACGGAACTCGATTTTGCGACTGCCGATGCGCAGTATCATTCGCTCGTTTCCTCGACGGAACAGCTTCGCGAAACGCAGAAACAGGCGGTGAACGCGCTCGCGTTGCTCGTCGGCGAAACTGCGCTCCCGCAGTCGGACGTTCCCGCGCTCCCGCTCGCATCCGCAAATCTGCTCAAGCCGCTCGAAGCGGGCATTCCCTCGCATGTGCTCGTGTTGCGCCCGGACGTGCTCGCCGCCGAACGCGCACTCCGCGCCGCGAATGCGGATATCGGCGCCGCGCGTGCCGCGTTTTTCCCGAGCATTTCGCTCACGGGAACGGCAGGGCTTGCTTCGACCGAGCTCGACGATCTTTTCACCGGTTCCGCGCGCACGTGGAGTTTTGTTCCGAGCGTGAACGTGCCGATTTTCGACTACTTCAACGGTCGCCTCAGCGCACAGCTTGACGTTGCCGAACTGCAAAAGGAAATCGAAATCGCCAACTACGAAAAAGCGATTCAGAGCGCGTTTCGTGAAGTTGCCGACGAGCTTGTCGTGCAGGAATCAATCGACAAACGCGTTGCCGCCGAGGAAGCCGTGCTTTCCGCGCGGGAACGCCGCTACGAGCTGACCGCGAAAAATTACGAACACGGGAAAAGCCTTTATCTCGAAGTGCTGCTTGCGCAGAACGATCTTTTCTCCGCGCAACAAAGTCTCGTGCAGACGCGCTTCGCGAAAATCGCTTCGATGATTTCGCTGTATCGCGCGCTCGGCGGCGGTTGGACGGAAAACACCGTTCCCGCGGGCGAACACGTTGCAACGACGACCGAGCCCGCCGCAAAATAACGCGTGCGTGAGTCGTTTTTTTTCAAACGAAAAAGGCGTTCCCGTTGCTCGCGGGAACGCCTTTCGCGTTAATTTTTTGACGCGGGAATTTCTCGCCGTTTCGATAATTTTCTCGCGGGAACGCGTTTCGCGTT
>CAVEBA010000097.1:0-6986 GCA_963613695.1 Sphaerochaetaceae bacterium | reverse complement strand
TTTCCGCGCTCGCGGCGGATTTGCTCGCGCGCCGAGCGGAAAACGCCGAGCGCGAAAATGCTCTGCGCGCGCGGCGGGAACGCTTGAACGCACACGCAAATCGCGAGACGCTCTACAAAAATTCGGGAACGCTTTGCGAAAAAATTCGCAATCTCGAATCCACGCGGGAACACGAAGCCGTCGCGAAGCGGGAACGCGAAATTCTTGCCGCAGAAAAAAAGAATCTCGCCGATGCGCTCGCCGAAGCAGAAGCGAAATCTCTCGCCGCCGCGGAAAAAGTCGAAGCGAAGCAACGCGAAATCGACGCAAAAACCGCGCAACGAGAAACGCTCAAACCCGAAGCGACAAATCGCGCGCTCGCCGAAGCACAATCGCGGAAAAACGCGCTCGAAAATCTCGACGCGAAGCGAATGCGCTGCGACGAAGCCGAGAACGACGCGAGCAAGCGGGAACGCGAAATCAAAACTTTTGCGGAACGCGTTCGCGCGCTCGAAGCGGAAAAATCCGACGCCGAAAAACACGCCGCCGACGCGCAAAAAATTTTCGACGCGGCGCGGGAACGCTTTTCCGTGATGGCGGAAAGCACGACCGAAGCGTTGGCGAATCTGCGGAAACGCATGCGCGACGAACACGCGGAAATTTGTCCGCTCTGCGGTCAGAAAATCACCGAGCTGCACTGCGACGATGCGGATTTTCACGCAATCATTTCCCCGCTCGAGCGGGAACGCGATGCGGCGAAAGAAAAACTCGATGCCGCCAAAAAAATTTGCACGTCCGCGCAGGAAATTTTTAACGGAGAAAACGGCAAGCTCGCCGAAAAACGCGCCTCGCACAAAAAAGACATCGAGAGAAACGCGTTGCTCCGCGAAGATTTGAAAAAAACTGCGGGAACGCTCGGGCTCAACGCCGATTTTCCGCTCGCGGAACAAATTTCCGAGGCGCTCGCCGCGCTCGAAAAAACGCTTTCCGCGCTACGCGAAAATCAGAACAACGCGGAAACGCTCGCCCGGGAAATCGCAGAGCTCAACACCGCAAAAAAACCGCTCGACACCGCAAAGGCGCAGGCAGACGCCGCCCTCGCGAAAGCAGAACACGCGTGCGCGAAAAACGAAGCCGGAATTTCCGAGCGGGAACGCACCGCCGCCGAAACCGAAAAAAAAATTGCCGCACTTCTCGCCGAGCTCGCGCCGCACCTCGACGAATTTTTCCCCGAATGGGAACGCAATTGCGCCGCCGCGCGGGAACGTCTCGAAACCGAAGCGAACGCCTACAACGCCGAAAAATCCGACTGCGAAAAGGCAGCGCGCGAGCTCGAATCCGCCGAAGCGGAAGCAACGCGTTTCGCGAAAACCGAAGCGCGCTTGCGCGAAAATCGTCGCGAATGGAACGACGCTCCCGCCGTTCCCGCCGCTTTCGCCGGCGATGCGGACAACGCATGGCGTGCGCTCGAAAGCGAAGTTCTCGCACAGACGCAAAACCTGCGTTCCCGCGAAACGGAAATCCGCGAATGCGAAACAACGCTTGCCGATTTTTACAAAAAATCCGGCGAAACGGAACAGACGCTCGCGGGGAAGAAAGCGCAACTCGCCGAGCAGAGCGATGCACTCGCAAAGCGTCTCGGAGAAATCGACACCGTGCTGAAAACGGACTCCGGCAACCGCAAACATTTGCGCGAAATCGAAACGCGCATCGACGTGGCAGAAACGCGTTTTCGCAAGTGGGAAAAACTGGATAAGCGCTTCGGCGGCGGGCGATTCCGCACGCTCGTGCAATCGCGGATTCTCCGTCCGTTGCTCGCGAACGCGAACGTTTATTTGAGCCGCATCTGCGACCGCTACGAACTCACTTGCAGCGAAGAAAACGAACAGCTTTCCGTTTTCGTGCGCGACCGGCTCAACGGCGGGAACCTGCGTAGCGCGACGGTGCTTTCCGGCGGCGAGCGCTTCATGGTTTCGCTGGCGCTCTCGCTCGCGCTTTCCATGCTCAATCGCCCCGACCTGAACGTGGACGTTCTCTTCATCGACGAAGGTTTCGGCACGCTCGATCCGGAAAGTCTCGCCGCGGTAACGACTACCTTGGAGCGCTTGCGCGAAATCGCGGGCGAAGGGCGGCGGCGCATCGGGCTCGTCTCGCACCGCGAAGAGCTCAAGGATCGCGTTCCCATCCGCATTAGCGTTCGTCGCGAGGGCGAAAGCGGAAGCACCGTTCGCATCGAACGAAACTGAAATTCGCGTTCCCGTGAAAAATTTTGCGGGAACGGACAAAAAAAAAGACGCGCCCGAAACGGATGCGTCTTTTTTTGAAAATTGGTGCCAAGGGGCGGATTCGAACCGCCGACCTTAGGCTTATGAGTCCCGCGCTCTACCGGCTGAGCTACCCTGGCACAAAAGAGACGGAGATGGTGCGCTTCCCGAGGCGAAACGTCAATCCGAAATTTCGAGCAAAGATTTCAGCCACTTCCGATGCGGTCCGGAAAAAGCGAGCGCGGGCAAGTCTTCGATTTTTGCGAGAAAAAGCTCCGCGTGCTCGGCGGAAAATGCTTTCCGCAATTGCGGGATTGCTTCTGCGGGAACGCGCCGAAAGCGTTCCGTGATACTTTCGTCGGCGATGCCGCGTTTGCCCTCGAAGAGAATTTTTCCGACGGCGAAGCGCTCGGCGTTCCCGCGAAAATCCTCGACGCGCGGGACTTCGCACAAGTTTTTCAACCGCCGCGTTCCCGCCGTATTTCGCACGAGCAAAATCGAATCGCCGATGCGACACCAAAGGCGATCGACGGTGATTTTTTTCATTTTCTTCGGCGAAAATTTCGGAAGCGTTTCTTCGATTCCGCAGGAACGCGCCGCGCAAAATTCCCGCACCGGGCAAACCTCGCAACGCGGCGAACGCCGGGAACACACGAGCGCGCCGAGCTCCATCATCGCTTCGTTATGAAGCCCGGGCGAATCCGCATCGAGCATCGCTTCCGCGAGCGGCGCAAGCGCAGACGAAGCGTCCGAGGAATCGCGAAAAACGCGAGCGTCCGCCGAAAGCCGCGCGAGAATGCGCACGACGTTGCCGTCCGTGACGGCGGCGGGAACGCCCTGCGCGATGCTCGCAATCGCCGCGGCAGTGTAAGCGCCGATCCCGCGAAACCCGCGCCATTCCTCGACGCTCGCGGGAACGCGTCCGTCGGCGACGATGCGGCGCGCGACGCCGAGCAGATTTCGTGCGCGGGAATAGTAGCCGAGTCCCTCCCACGCGCGAAGAACTTCCGCTTCGTCAGCCTTTGCGAGCGCGGCGAAATCTTTCCAACGGTGCGTCCATTTTTCAAAATACGGCACGACCGTGTTCACCTGCGTTTGCTGAAGCATGAATTCGGAAACGACGGTGCGATAAACGGAGCGTTCCCGCCGCCACGGCATTTCGCGGCGTTCCCGCAAAAACCACGTGCGCAACGCGGCGTGAAAATCTTTCGCCCGGGAAATCAGAATTTCGGCGGCGGAATTCATCGGTGCGGGAACGCGCCGAAACGCGCTCAGTCTTTTTCTTTGGTTTCTTCCTCGTCTTCCTGCGTGGCTTCGACGGGGTGTTCCTCTTCCCACTTGCGCGTGATGAGAATTCGTTTGAGCGAACCGGCGGGCGTTTCAAGCGGAATAATTTCGTAGTCGTCGATGCGAATTTTTTCGCCGCGCTTGGGCACGCGAAAACCGTGTTCGTATTTTATCCATTCGGCGACGGTCTGCGTGCTGTTGCCTTCCCATTCGAGCGTCCAGCCCGTTTCCGCCTTGAGCTCGTGCATGGAAAGCGTTCCCGCGACGACGATGCTGTCCGGCGTTTGTTCAAAAATTTCCTTTTGATCCGTGTCGAACTCGTCGCGAATGTCGCCGACGATTTCTTCGAGCACGTCTTCAAAACTGATGAGCCCGAGCGTGCGCCCTTCATCGTTCACGACGAGCGCGAGGTGATTTTGCGAAAGGCGCAAACGTTCGAGCACGTTGGTGATGGGCGTTTCCGGCGGGAACACGAGCATTTCGCGCAAGAGCGGGCGAATGGGCGTATTTTCGCCGAGCGCTTGAATTTGCCAAAGCCATTCGCGCATCATGAGAATGCCGACGGGTTTGTCGAGCGAACCGTCGAAAACGGGATAGCGGGAATGCCCGGAAGCCTGCGCGATGCGGAGATTTTCCTGCGCGGGAACGCCGAGCCAAAGCGCGTTGATTTCGTCGCGCGGGAGCATGATTTCGGAAACGCGCGTATCGCGCATTCGCAGGGAACGCAGCATGAGCCGGTTCACGAGCACGTCTGCGGAATGCGTGTGGCGGGAATGCGAAAGCACGTATTCCATTTCTTCCGGAGAAAATCCGTGTGCGCCCTCGCCCGCCGGGTGAATTCCCGCGCGGCGCAGGAAAAAGTTTGCCGTGCCGTTGAGCGCCCAGATGAACGGGAACAGCAGTTTGTGAAAAATCATCAGCGGGAGCGCGACCGTGAGCGAAGTCCGCTTCGGATATTGAATCGCGAGCGACTTCGGCGCGAGCTCGCCGAACACGATGTGCAAAAACGTAATCAGCGCGAACGCAATCGCAAAGGAAATCGACGTTATCGTGGCGGGATCCGTCACGCCGATTTTTTCGAGCAACGGCGCGATGCGGTGCGCAACAAAAGGTTCGCCGACCCAGCCCAGCGCGAGCGATGCGAGCGTGATGCCGAGCTGCGTCGCGGAGAGCATCGCGTCGAGGTGTTCCGTTGCCCGAATCGCCGAGCGCACGCGAATGCCGCCGTCCTTTTCCAACGGATAAAGTTGGCTCGTGCGCACTTTGACGAGCGCGAATTCCGCGGCAACGAAAAATCCGTTTGCAAACACGAGGAGCGCGACGGCCGCCACCTCAAAAATCATCTTCAAAATTTCCGGCATGAATTATTGTAAATCCGATGAGCGTTCCCGCAGAGCGTTTTTCATTTCGTTTTCTTCACGGCGCGGCGATGTGCGGATTTTTTCCCGCGCACGGGAACGAGGTAAGACCTCGCCTTCACGAGTTTTTCGTAAAGCGCGAGCAACGCGACGCCCTCGCGGGGACGCACTTTGTCCGCCTTTGTTTCCTGATCGATACGGCGTTTCATCATGCGGCAAAGATCGTCCGCATCGTATTGAATCATCGTCAGAATTTTTTCCACGGAATAACCCGGGATCGCTTCTTCGATGTAAAAACCGTCCTCTTCATCTTCTTCGAGAAAAACGTGCGCTTCGTCCACGCGCCCGAAAAGATTGTGCAAATCGCCGATGATATCCTGATACGCGCCGATGAGGAACGCGCCGAGGTAATACGGTTCTTTCGGGCGCAACGGGTGCAGCGTGAGCGTGTTGCGCACGTCTTCGAAATCGATGAAATCGGAAACTTTCCCGTCGCTGTCGCAAGTGATGTCCACGAGCGTTGTTTCGACGGTCGGTTTTTCGTTGAGACGATGAATCGGCGCGATGGGGAAAAGTTGACCGATTGCCCAATGGTCGAGCAACGACTGAAACACGGAAAAATTGCACACGTATTGATCGGAGAGCATCGCATCGAGATCGGCGAGCTCTTCGGGAACGTTGCCTTCGAGCGCGGGAAGTTCCTTTTGAATTTCGCGGCAGATTTCCCAGAAAAGGCGATCCGCCTCGGCGCGATTTTCCAAATTCAGATAACCGTGCTGGAAAAGCGAAAGCGCTTCGTCGCGCTTCTGCCCTGCGTCGTGATAGCGTTCGAGCAAACCGTAGCGTTTGCCGTCTTTCAAAATTCCCTCGAGCTCGCGCACGATGGGCGCTTTCTTCGAACGCACGAGCGGACCGGAATCCGACAAATCCTGCGTGATTTTTCCGACCGCTTCAAAAATCAGAATCGAGTGCGGCGCCGCGACCGCGCGTCCGCTTTCCGAAGTGATGTTCGGGTGCGGAACGTCCGCATCGTCGCACACCGCCTTGATGTTGGAAACGACGTCGCGCGCATAAACGTCCATCGAATAATTCATCGAGCTTTCGTAATTCGAGCGACTGCCGTCGTAGTCGATCCCGAGCCCGCCGCCGACGTCGATGTTCCCCATCGGAAATCCCATTTTGTAAAGCTCGCAGTAAAAACGCGTTGCTTCGGTAACGGCTTTTTTAATGGTGAGAATGTTCGGCACCTGCGAGCCGATGTGAAAATGCAGGAGCTGAAGCGAATCCGTCATGCGCGCGCGTTTCAGCTTTTTCGTAGCGAGAATAATTTCGCTCGGCGAAAGCCCGAACTTCGCGTTCTCGCCGGTCGATTTCGCCCATTTGCCCTCGCCGCTCGTCATCAGTTTTACGCGAAAACCGATCGCGGGAACGACATCCATCTCGCGCGAAATCCGAATGATTTGGTCAACTTCGTCGAGCTGTTCCACGACGATTACCGTGCGTTTTCCGAGGCGGCGCCCCATCAGCGCAAGGCGAATGTATTCTTCGTCCTTGTAGCCGTTGCACACGAGCAACGCCTTTCTGCTTTCGAGGAGCGCGAGCGCGATGAGCAACTCCGGTTTCGAGCCGGCTTCCAAGCCGTAATCGTATTCTTCGCCCGCGTCGAGAATTTCTTCGACGACTTCCCGCAGCTGATTCACCTTTATCGGAAAAACTCCGCGGTAACGCCCGTCGTAGGATTCATCGGCAATTGCCGCGCGAAACGCTTCGTTGAGCTGCATCACGCGGGAACGCAACAAATCCTGCACGCGAATCGTAAGCGGCGGGTGCAACCCCATAGACTCCGCCTCTTTCACGATGTCCATAACGCGAATGTGTCGCTGATCTCCCATCGGATGGACGTTCAGAAAACCCTCCTCGTCGACGGAAAAATGCGCGGCGCCCCAGCGCTTGAAGCCGTAGTATTCTTCCGCTTCGCGCGGAGTCCATGGAATGACGGTATTTTTCTTGCTCACTGTCTTTTGAATGTTTTGCGGAGCTTAAAACGCGAAACGCGTTCCCGCGAGAAAATTATCGAAACGGCGAGAAATTCCCGCGT
>CAVEBA010000096.1:0-6999 GCA_963613695.1 Sphaerochaetaceae bacterium | reverse complement strand
CGCCAAACGCCGTCCGATGTTACGACGAACGCTTACTGCCGCATTTTCGACGCTTCGGCGCAAGGGCTCGGCGACGACGGGAACGCCTGCGGGCTGCATGCGGGAGAAATTTTCGCTGCGCGTTTTCCCGATCCGCGTTCCCAGCCGGAAGGGCTTTCCCGCAACACGGGCGGAAATTCTTGGAAATATCAAAAGGACGTCGCGAAAATCAACAAAGCGCCCTCCGGCGCGAAGCCGGGCGCGTGGTTTCATCCCGCGCACGTGATTCGCGCGGAAAGTTTGCCTGCGTTGCGCGGAGCAAATTTTTTGATTCGCGGAGACGCGGGAACGCTGAAACAGCAGACGCGCCCGAGCGATTACGCCGAGCCCGTTTTCGAGTTTCGCAACGTGCCGCTCCCGGCGTTTTACACAAAAATTTCCGGCGCCGAATACAATCGCGAAAAGGCGGGCGATTACGATGCCGCGCGCGCCGACGTCGTTTGGAAAATTCGTCTGCGCGCGGAAGATTCCGACGCGATGCGCGCGTTGCTCGAAACGATTGAGCCGCGCCGCGGGATTTTCGATTTTTCCGTTCCCGCCGTGCGCGAAGCCTTTGAAATTTCCGCGCTCACGGGAACGGCGGCGAAAGCGGAAGCCGAAATCGGCGGCGATGCGGAAATGCGGGAACGCTCGCCGTTGCGCGATTTTTTCCCCAACGAACACGCAAACGCGCAAACGTTCCCGTGCGCTTCGGCGCGAATTTTCGACGCACCCCGCGCCGGCGCACTTTCCGTCGGCGCGTTGCGGCATGCGGCGTTTGAAGTGCTCCCGCCGGGGCGCTCGTTCGGAAGCGCGTTCCCGCAGGAAACCTCGGCAAACGTTTCCGCAAGCAACGCGAACGCCGCACCCGCCGAAAACGAATCTCCGAACGCAATTTTCGACCGCGCGTTCTTTTTTTCCGAAAGAAAAAATCCGCATCACGTTCCCGCCGGCGAGAAAAACGCGCTCGTCTCCGGCGCGTTCAACGTCAATTCGGAAAACGCCGAAGCGTGGGCGATGCAACTCACGCACGGCGTTCCCGCGTGGAAAAAATTGCACGAGGCGCCCGCGCTCCGCGTCGCTCCAGCCGGCAACGGAAAAAATTTGCAGCACGCGATTTTCACGCGACCGTTTTCCGCGCAAACGCCGATGCTCGGCGCGCCGAGCGATGTTTTGTCCGATGCCGAATTGCGCGCGCTCGGCGATGTCGAGCGGGAACGCGCGATGCTTTCGCAAGGCGTGCGCGAGCTCGATGCGGCGACGGCGCGGCGGCTCGCGGAAACGCTCGTTCGGCTTCTGCGGGAACGCCGTGAGCGCGGGAACGCGCCGTTTCGCTCGCTTGCGGAATTTTTCGATTCCGGAATTTTGCGCGATGCGATTTGCGAAAGCCGTGTGAATTTTCTCGGAGAAAAAGAAATCCCGACTTGGTTTCCCGCCGCGATTTCGCAAGAAGCGCTTGCGGAAGCGCTCGCGCCCTGCGCCGTGCCGCGCGGAGACACGTTTTCGATTTTGTGCCGCGCGGAAGTTCTTTGCCCGATTTCGGGAAAAACGCTCGCCGTCGCCTGCGCGGAAACGCGCGTTCAGCGAATGCCGGAATTTTTCGACGCCACGCAAGCCGCCGAGACTTCCGCCGATGCGCAAAACGCGCTCAATCGCGCTTTCGGTCGACGCTACAAAATTTGCGCTTTTCGCTGGATTCCCGCAGACCGTCAACACTGACGCGATGCCGCGCCGCGGGAACGCCGCTAAAAAAATTGCGCGGCGCGCGAACGCGGTTCAAAATCGGCGAGCATTATGGCTATCGAATTTTTTGACAATTCAAACGGCATCGCCGAAGTTCCCGGATTTCTTACCGGAGCGGCAGCCTGCAACATTCGCGGGAACGCGGATTTGGCGCGCTTGGACGTCGCCGTCATTTTTTCCGAAAAAGACTGCACGGCGGCGGGCGCATTCACGACAAACGACGTAAAAGCCGCGCCGGTTTACGTTTCGCAAGCGCATTTGCGCGGCGCCGCCGCGGGAACGCCCATGCGCGGAATCGTCGCAACGAGCGGGAACGCAAACGCCTGCACCGGCGAACAAGGCATGAAAGACGCCGCCGCGATGTGCGAGCTCGCCGCCCGCGCCTGCGGAGTTGCGCCGGAACAATTTTTTGTCTGCTCCACCGGGCGAATCGGCGTGAATTTGCCGATGGAAAAAATGGCGAAAGGCATCGCCGAAGCCGCAAAAAATCGCGCGGGAACGCCGGAAGAATCTTGCCGCGCCGCCGATGCGATTCTCACGTCCGACACGCGCCGCAAAACCTGCACGGCGAAATTTTCCGTCGGCGGGAAAACCGTGACGATTTCCGGCATGGCAAAAGGCGCGGGAATGATCGAGCCCGGCATGGCGACGATGTTCGGACTGCTCGCCACCGACGCAAAAATTTCGCAGGAACTTTTGCAAAAATGCCTTTGGAACGCCGTCGGGCAATCTTTCAATTGCGTGACCGTGGACGGCGACATGTCCACGAACGACACCGTGCTCGTGCTCGCCAACGGCGAAAGCGGAGTTGAAATTTCCGAAGCCGACGCGGGAACGCTCGAACTTTTCAAGGAAGCGCTCAACGCCGTAACGTTCGGGCTTGCGCGAAAAATCGTCGGCGACGGCGAAAAAATTTCCCGCGTCGTCACGCTTCACGTTTACGGCGCGCGCACGGCGGCGGACGCGAACAAAATCGCGCGTTCCGTGGGGAATTCGCTTCTCGTCAAAGCCTCGTGGTGCGGCGGCGATCCGAATTGGGGACGCCTGCTCTGCTCCGCCGGCTACGCAAAATGCGGGATCGACCAGACGAAAATCGATCTTTTCTACAACGACGTTCCCGTGTTTCTCAAAGGCGAGCTGCAAGCGCAAAACGAACCCGAATGGCGAAAAATCGTTCACAACAAGGAATTTTCGATTCATCTGCATTTGAATCTCGGCGTGCACGATTATCGTTTGATTTCCACCGATTTGACCGAAGCCTACGTCGATTTCAACAAAGGCGAATAATCCGCATTTCAGTTTTCCCGTCGTGAAAAAATTTCTGAGCTTTCTTCTTTTCGCGCTCGCAGTTTGCGTTCCCGCGTTCGCGCAATCCAAAGACGTCGTCGTTGACGGCGACTTTCGCATCGACGTCCGTCAGGGCGTGTGCCCGTTGAAAATCGAATCCGACGATTCGGCGCTCGGCGGGCTCGTGCAACGCGCGCTCAAAATGCACGGCGCAATCGATATGCGCACGGGCGGGAACGTGCTGAACGTGCGCATCGCTCGCCGCGGGAACGAACTCGTCGCGTCCTGCCGCGCGTTCCCGCACGAAATCACGGTCGCGGGAACGGACGATGCGGCGGCGCTTCGGCTTTGCGACGCCGTGCTCGTCGCCGTCGGCGATCTTTGGGGCTGGAATCTCAAACCGATTTTTTCAAAAACGAAAATTGCGTTTGCCGCGGGAACGGGCGCGAACTCCGAAATTTACACGAGCAATCTGCTTTTTCGCGGCACGAAACGCGTTACGAGCCACGGCTCGCGCTCCATTTCTCCGCACTGGAATCCCGCGGGAACGCGGCTGATTTACACCACGTATTTCCGTAGCGGCGCCGCCGACGTTTATTCGCTCAATCTCGCTTCGGGCAAGGCGGAACGTTTCGCCGCCTACAAAAACACAAACACCGGCGGCGCATTTTCGCCCGACGGAAAAACCGTTGCGCTCGCACTTTCCGCGCGCGGACCGATGAACATTTACCTCGCTCCCGCAAGCGGCGGAAGCGCAAAAATTCTCGTCAACGACACGGACACTTCGACTTCGCCCGCATTTTCGCCCGACGGGAAAACGCTCGTCTTCACCAGCGGTTCCGCGGGAGCGCCGCGACTTTACACCGTTCCCGTCGCCGGCGGGAAAAAGCGCCGCATCGCGATTCCCGGATTTTCCTACGCCACGGAACCCGCGTGGAATCCCGTGTTCCCGAACAAAATCGCGTTCTGCTACAACCGCGCCGGCAAAATGGCAGTCGCCGTGTATGACACGAAAACCGGAAACGCGTTCGACCTCGGCGCGCTCACGGGAACGCGTCGCTACTCGCACCCGACTTGGTGCGCCGACGGCCGCCACCTCGTCGTTACCGAAGAAGTCGGAAAATCTTCCGCGCTCGCGCTCGTGGACGCGGGAAATCCCGACCGCGCGAAATTCACGCGCATCAGCTCCGATGCGCTCAAAGGTTGCTGCGATCCCGATGCGCTGATCGTGAAATGACGCGGCGCAAACGGCGGTTTTCGATTTTTATTTTTTCTCCATGGATTCTTCCGAGATTCTCGAAATTCTAAAAAAAGTCGCCTACCCGGGGCTTTCCCGCGACATCGTTTCTTTCGGGCTCGTCAAGGCGGCGAACGTTTCGCCCGACGGTCGCGTTTCCGTTGAAATCGTCGTAACGACGTCCAAGCCGGAAATTCCCGAGCAACTGAAAACCGCCGCGGAAACGGCGCTCGCTTCGGCAGGCGTTCCCGCAGACAAAATTTTCGTGGACGTGAAAGCGCACGTTCCCGCCGCGCCCGGCGCGGGAACGCCTCCGCCGCCGAAAAAAATTCCCGGCGTGAAACGCATCATCGCCGTCGCCAGCGGCAAAGGCGGCGTCGGAAAATCCACCGTCGCCGTCAACCTCGCCGCCGCGCTCGCACAAGTCGCAGAGGAAGACGGGATCGCGCCCGCCGCCGGAAGCGTCGGAATTTTGGATTGCGACATTTACGGACCGAGCGTACCGATGATGCTCGGCACGCAGGAACAGCCCGTGATGCGCGGCGAAAAAATCGCGCCGCCCGAAGTGCACGGGCTCAAAGTGATGTCCATGGGTTTGCTCGTGGACGAAAATTCGCCGGTCGTGTGGCGCGGTCCCGTCGTCGGCAAGGCGATTCGTCAATTTTCCGAAGACGTTGATTGGGGTGCGCTCGAAGCGCTCGTCGTCGATCTTCCGCCGGGAACGGGCGATGCGCAAATCACGCTTGTTCAAACGCTTGCGCTCGACGGAGCCGTTATCGTTACGACGCCGCAGGACGTTGCCGTTTCCGTTGCGCAACGCGGCGCGCGCATGTTTGAAAAAGTAAATGTGCCGCTCGTCGGCGTCATCGAAAACATGAGCTATTTTGAAAATCCCGCGAACGGCGAACGCGAATATTTGTTCGGCAAAGGCGGCGGCGCGAAAACTGCCGCGGCGCTCGGCACGGAATTGCTCGGCGAAATTCCCGCCGCATCGGAAATTCGCGCCGGAGGCGATGCGGGAACGCCCATCGTCGTCGCCGCGCCCGATTCCGTTCCCGCGCAAATTTTTCGCTCCGTCGCGCGCGAAATTTTTCGCCGCTTCTGAGCGCGCGTATCGAAAAAATTTTTACGATTTTTTCAGCGTAACGTCGCCGGCGGAAAATGCGTGAAGCGTTCCCGCCGCATCGCGAATGAGAATGTCGCCGCGCGCGTCGATGCCTTGCGCCGTTCCCGCGATTTCCTCGTTCCCGTAGATTGCGACGACGTGCCGCCCCGCGAGCAAATCAAACTCGCGCCACTGCGCGGCGAGCGTGGCGGTGTGCGTTCCCGCGAGAAATTCCGCATACGCGCGTTCGAGCGTTGCGAGCGTTTCCGCGCAAACGCGATTCACGTCGAGCGGCGCGGGAACGCCGAGCGCCGAGCGCATCGAAGTTGCAAGGTCGCGCACGTCCGGCGGAAGCGTGGCGGGCTCGAGATTCACGTTCAGCCCGAGACCGAAAACGATCCCGCGCACACGCTCGGAATCGGCGTGCGCCTCGGTGAGCATTCCGGCGAGTTTTTTTCCGTCGCAAAAAATATCGTTCGGCCATTTCACGCGCGCGGGAACGCCGAATTTTTCGCGAAGCATTTTCGCAACGGCGACGCCGAACCAAAGCGTGAAATTCGCAAGGCGTTCCGGCGGGAGCGCGCGCGGACGAAAGCCGCACGAAAGATAAATATTTCCGGGCTGCGCGCTCGCCCACTTGCGCCCGATGCGCCCGCGCCCGGCAGTTTGCGTATTCGCGACAACGGCGAAATCGCCCTCGGGCGTTCCCGCAGCGAGCATTTTCGCGGCATCAGCGTTCGTGCTGCCCGTTTCTTCAACGCAAAAAACGCGGAGCGCCGCGCCGCTTTCGCGCATCCGCGCAGCAAGAATTTCCGGAGAAATTTTGAATGCGAAGTCCGACATCGGCGACGGGAACGGTCAGATCAGCCCGAGTTCCATTTTGCCCTCTTCGGAAATCATGTCCTGCGTCCACGGCGGTTCCCAAACGATTTCGACGCGAGCCTCGTTCACGCCGGGAACGGAAAGCGCGCGGTTGCGCACGTCCTCGGCAATCACGGGCCCCATGCCGCAACCGGGCGCCGTGAGCGACATCGCAATTTGCGCGCGCCAACGGTCATCGCCGATCGGCTCAAGCTCGAGTTTGTAAATAAGCCCGAGATTCACGACGTCCACGGGAATTTCCGGATCGTAAACGTTGCGCAACTCCGCCCAAATCGCATCGAGATCGGGCTTGCCGACATGCCCCGGATGCTCCGCCGTGCCGAAAGAACCGTAGGCGGTCGTTTCGCCCTGCGCAAGCGTCGCGGCGTTCGGTTCGGGCTCGCCGAGCGCATCGTGATCTTTTCCGAGAATGCGAAACATGCCGACATCGCAAACGACCGTGAAGTTCCCGCCGAGGCGGTGCGTGATATTCACTTGCGTTCCCGCGGGCAGAAGCGCGGCATCGCCCGAAGGCACAACCGTCGCCTCCGTGTCGCGCGTCAAAATTCGATCGTTGGATTGGCTTATCATAGACGAATTTTGAAGAGTGTGAGACCCGCATCGCCAAGAGTGAAGCGAAAAAACCGTTCGCGCGCGGGAACGCCGCATGTCCGCTATTGCGGGAACGCGGGTTTTTCTTTATTTTTCGGGCTTTACTTATCCAGATTTAAGCTATGAGCAAGCAAGA
>CAVEBA010000095.1:6953-7028 GCA_963613695.1 Sphaerochaetaceae bacterium | reverse complement strand
AAAAAATCCGTGAAAATTCGTTAAATTCGTGGACAAAAAAACCTCCCGCGGAGCGGGGAAATCAACGCATCAACT
>CAVEBA010000095.1:0-6943 GCA_963613695.1 Sphaerochaetaceae bacterium | reverse complement strand
TGAGAAGTTGAGGAGTATTGTGCGGTTTTTGCCTGCGGCAAAAAAAATCAAAACGCGGAGACACGGACGTCTCCGCCCCCAATTTCGCCACGCGCGAAAAGTTTTTTTCTTTCGCTTCGCGGGGAAAAAGACTAAAGTTCCCGCCACTTATGGCTGATATTCTGTTCTACCTTTTTGCGGCTCTGACGCTGGTGAGCGCGTTGCTCGTCGTGGTGAATCGCAAACCCGTGAACTGCATTGTCGCGATGATTCTGACGATTGTCGGCGTTGCGGCGAATTTCTTTCTTTTGGATGCGCCGTTTCTTGCGACGTTGCTGATTATGATTTACGCGGGCGCGGTCATCGTGCTGTTCCTTTTCGTGATTATGCTGATGTCGCCGGACGTTCCCGCGTTGAAGCGCGGTTGGTTCGGCACTGCTCTCGGCGGGTTGGTGTTTTTCGCGCTGTGCGCGGCGGGAACGGTGTGGCTCTTCGGCTTTTCCGGAGCGGTTCCCGCGCTTGATGCCACGGCGGAAAGCGTTCCCGCGACAATCGCGTATTCGAGCGAAGCGACGGCGTTCGGCTGGCCGCTTTTCACGAAATACGTCGTGCTCGTCGAGGCTTCGGCAATTCTTTTGCTTGCGGCGATGGTCGCCGTTTTCATGCTGCATCGCCATCGCGGGAACGCCAAGCAATGCGCTTGCTCCTGCGCCTGCGGGAACGCTGAACAAAGCACTTTCCTGCGCGTTGAAAAATAATTTTTAGAAAAAGGAAAAAAATCATGACGCTTTCGCATTTTCTGATTCTTGCCGGATTGCTTTTCGCAGTCGGGCTGACGGGCGCCGTCGTGCGCCGCAACATTCTCGTGATTTACATGTCGCTCGAAATGATGCTCACGGCGGCGATGCTCGCGCTCGTCGCGTTTTCCAAATTCTGCAATCTGATGGACGGCGCGGTATTTTGCTTTTTCGTGCTGACGATTGCGGCGGCGGAAGTGGCGGTCGGGCTCGCGCTCATCGTCGCGCTTTTCCGCAAATTGAAAACGGTCGAGCTTGACGACCTGCAATCCTTGAAAAACTGAAATTTTCCCACGTCATGGACAATGAAACACTGCTTCGCGTGATTCTGCTGACGCCGCTCGTCGCGGCGATCGTTTCCGCGTTTTTCTTCCGGCGTTCCCGCGTCGTTGCTCCCGCGATTTCCGTTGCGGCGGCGGGCGTGATTACGGTCGCTTCGCTCGCGCTTTTGCTCGGGCTCGATCCCGCGAATCCGACGGCGCACGCGACGTTGTCCGGTTTCGCGCTCGGCGGATTTACGGAGCTTGAAACGTTCGGGCTTTCAATCGACAAAAACGGCGCGACGATGCTCTTCGTCGTTACGTTCGTGGCGTTTTGGATTCACGTTTTTTCCGTCGGCTACATGGACGACGACAAGGCGCGCGGGCGCTTTTTTGCGGGATTGAGCGTGTTTATGTTTTCGATTTTGGGCATCATTCTCGCCGAAAATCTTTTCATGACGTTTATCTTCTGGGAGCTCGTCGGTTTCAGCTCCTACATGCTGATCGCGCATTATTTCGACACGGATTACGCGGCGATGGCTTCGAAAAAAGCGTTTATCGCAAACCGCGTCGGCGACCTCGGTTTTCTCGTCGGAATCATTCTTTGCTACGCGCAATACGGCACGACGAATTTTGCCGAGCTCAAGGCGCTCATCGCCGGCGGCGAAATGACGTTCACGTCGATCGGGCTTTTGCTCATGTGCGGCTTTCTCGGGAAATCCGCGCAGTTCCCGTTGCACGTGTGGCTGACGGACGCGATGGCGGGTCCGACGCCGGTTTCCGCGCTCATTCACGCGGCGACGATGGTCGCGGCGGGCGTGTTTTTCATGGTGCGCGTGTTTTTCCTGCTCACGCCGGAAGTGCTTACGACGATGCTCTGGCTCTGCGCCGGCATGGCGGCGCTCGCGGGACTCGCGGCGCTCGGGCAAACGGATATTAAAAAATCGCTCGCGTATTCGACGCTTTCGCATCTCGGATTTATGGGCGCGGCGATCGGGCTCGGGCTTCCCGAAATCGCGCTGTTGCACATGGCGATGCACGCATTTTTCAAGGCGACGCTGTTCCTTTGCGCGGGATCGCTCATTCACGCCTGCCACCACGAACAGGACATGACGAAAATGGGCGGTTTGCTGAAAAAAATGCCGCTCACGGCGGCGGCGTTCATCGTCGCGGGGCTTTCGATTTCGGCGTTCCCGTGGCTCGCGGGTTGGTATTCGAAAGATATGATTCTCTCGGGCGCGTATTTGTCGGGCAACGTTCCCGCGTTTGTCGCGCTCGTGATTGCGGCGCTCGGCACGACGCTCTACGTCGGGCGCATGTTTGCGATGGTTTTCCTCGGAAAAGCGCACGGGCACGGCGCGGAACACGCGAAAGAATCTTCGCCGTGGATGACGATTCCGCTCATCGTGTTGGGCGTGATTTTCTCGCTCGGCGCGGGTTGGTTTCTCGCGGGAACGCCGGAGGCACCGGCGCTTTCGTGGCTCGGCGGCAAGATGAACGCGCTGTTCCCGGCGGCGGCAACGTCGGCGGTTTCCGGCGGTTATCACGAATTGCACGAAAAGCTCGTTGCTGCGGGAATGGTTTCGCCGATGTTCATTCTCGGCATCGTGATTTTGGTCGTCGGGCTCGGTGCGGCGGTGCTTTTTTATCGTACGTCGACGGGCGAGGACAAGTTGCGGGAACGCTCTCCCGCGCTCTACAAAGCGCTTGAATATCGCTACTGCGACACGCTCTACGCGTGGTATATCGCGAAAGTGCAACAGCGTTTTGCGATGTTGATCGCGCTCTTCGATACGGTGCTGATCAATCTGCTCGCCGTGCGCGGCGTGGTCGCGGGCATTCCCGCGATTTTGGGAAGCGTTTCCCGGCGCTTCATTCAAAACGGAAACGGCGCCGTTCCCGTGTTTTGGATCGCGTTCGGCGCGTTGCTGATTGTCGCCGCGTTGATTTCCGGCGTTCTTTCGTAAAAATTTTTCAGGAAAGTTTCTCCGATGAATTGTTCATCTTCTTCTGTTCTTCTGCAAATCGCCGTTGCCGCGCCGCTCGTCGCGGCGTTGCTGATGGTGTTTTCAAAATGGTTGCCGTGCATGGCGCGAAAAGTCATCGCGGGGCTCGGTTTTGCCGTTCCCGCGGCGGTCGCGCTCGCGCTTTTCTGCGTGTTCGGCGATGCGCCCAAGAGTGCGGGCGGCTACGCGTTCGTTTCGGGAATCGAGGCAATCGGCGTTCCCGAGCTCGGCGTTTGGTTGCAGTTCGGCTTGAACGGAATTTCGCTCCCGCTGTTTCTGATGGCGGCGTTCGTCGGGCTCGCGGCGGGACTTCGCGCGATTTCGACGAAAGACGTAAAACTTCCCGGACTTTACTACGCGGTAACGCTCGTGATGTTCGGCGGCGTGCTCGGCGTGTTTTCCGCAATCGATGTTTTTTCTTTCTACATTTTCCACGAATTCGCGTTGATTCCGACGTTTATCGCGATTCTGTTCTGGGGCGGCGTCGCTCGCAAAACAACGGCGATGACGATGGCGGTTTACCTTACGCTCGGCGCGATGGTTTCCCTCGCGGGAATGGTCGCGCTTTACGTGGCGCTGCCGGGCGAGGGTTATGCGTTCAGCTTCCCCGGAATCGTTGAGGCGATCGCCTCCGGCGCGGCGCTCGACGGGAACGCTTCGACCGTGATTTTCGGGCTGTTGCTTTTCGGTTTCGGCATTCTCGTTTCGCTGTTCCCGTTCCATTCATGGGCGCCCGACACGTATTCTGCGGCGCCGACGCCGATTTCGATGCTTCACGCGGGCGTTTTGAAAAAATTCGGGCTTTATGGGCTGATTCAGCTCGGCGTTGCGGCGATCCCGCTCGGTTTGCTCGCGTGGCAAAACTGGATTGTCTGGCTCGCGCTCGGCAACATCGTGATTATCGGTCTGATTACGATGACGCAAAAAAATCTCAAGCAAATGTTCGCTTACAGCTCCGTGATGCACATGGGGCCGATTTTCCTCGGGATCGCGGCATTTGCGATTTCCGGCGGCGACGTCGCCGGGCTCGGCGGCGCGGTCATGCTGATGTTTGCGCACGGGCTTTCGGTCGCGCTTTTGTTCCACCTCGGGCAATCCGTTCGCGACCGCACGGGAACGTATGAAATGGCAAAAATGGGCGGGCTCACCGCCAAAGCTCCCGTGCTCGCGGCGTTTTTCGTCGCAGCGACGATGGCGAGCGTCGGACTTCCGGGCTTCGCAAATTTCTGGGGCGAGCTCACGATTTTCACTTCGCTCGCGAAAATTCAGCCGGCGTGGTTGCTCGGCGCAATCGTGCTTTCCATCGTGATTTCCGCGATTTACGGACTTCGCGCCGTGGCGAAAATTTTCTACGGGAAAAACACCGGCGAAGCGCTCTCGGACGAAGAATTTTCCAAGGTGCGCGATATTTCGTTCGCCGAACGCGTTCCCGCGCTCATTCTTTTTGCGGCACTCGTCGCCGTCGGCTTCGTTCCCTCGCTGATTACGAAAAATCTCGACGCGACGCTGAAATCCGATTTCGCCGTTCCCGCCGCCGAGCTTCGCGGAGAAATCGTTCCCGCGGAAATGCCCATCGCTTCGGAAGCGGACGTCGTCATTCTCGACGTCGCGCCGCCTGCCGAATCCGAAAAGACGGACTTTCCGGCGTGCGGAGCTTGCGGCGATCCCGCCGTGGGTGCGCCGCAGGGCGAACTCGCGAAAAAATCCAAACCCGCCAAAGCCGTTCCCGCGGCAATCTCGGTTTCCGTTTCCGGCGCGTGCTCGAATCCCGGCAATTTTTCGCTTTCCGGGAGCGAGGCGACGCTTTCCTCGTTGCTCGACAAACTGGAAATTTCCGAGTCCGCAACGTTTGTTTCGGTGTTGCGCGTGAAAGGGCGATTCTCCGTCGATCTCGAAGAATTGCGTTGCGGCGACGCCGAGGATATTCCGCTCGAAAACGGCGATAAAATCGTAATCGAATGACGAAACACTTTTTTTTCACGGAGAAATTTTTCTATGAATTCCGCTTTGACCGTTCCTGAATTTTACGAATTTTGGCAGCCCGGCACGGGCGTGCTTTTCACGTGCCTGCCGGAAATTTTGCTCGGCGTGCTCGCGCTGCTCGCGCTCGTGTTCGACGTCGCGTGCAAAAGCTGTTGCGCCAAACGCGCCGCGAACGCGTTCGTGAGCGCGGCGCTGATTGCGCTTTTCATCTGCCTCGTCGGCGATGCGTTCCCGCATTCGTTTGATGCGAACTTGACCTCAATCTTTTTCCCCGGCGCGGAAATTTTTGTTTCCCAATATATTACACCGCTGTTCGTCGCTTGCGCGTTTTTTGCGATTCGGCTTTCCGGAATCGTGCGTTCCCGCGAAAGCAACGCCGAAATTTCCGCACCCGCGACAACGCATCTGATTTTGATTGCAACGGCGGCGGCTTCGCTGCTGATGAAAACCGCGAACTTCATCGCGTTTTTCGTGCTTTTGGAAACGCTCACCGTTTGTCTTTACGCGCTCGTCGGCTCGAATCGCGGGAACGCGCATTCGCTTGAAGCCGGCGTAAAATACCTAATTGCGGGCGGCGTTTCCGGCGGGCTGATGCTTTTCGGAATCGTGTTGCTCTACGGCGGCGCGGCACTCGCCGGCGTTCCCGCGTTCGGCTACGATCCGCTCGGCTACGCGACGATTTCCGTGTTCCTCATGCAGAATCCGGACAGTCTGCTCGGGCTCGCCGGCGCGGGAATGGTGCTCGCGGGCGTGATGTTCAAGCTCGGCGTGTTCCCGATGCAATTTTGGATTCCGGACGTTTATCAGGGCGCGCCCACGCACGTCACGTTTTTCCTCGCAACGCTTTCCAAAGCGGTCGGGCTTCTGCTGATGTTCGTCATGCTCTTTATCTTTTCCGGCGTCGCGGGAACGCTCATTCCCGTTCTGCTCGCGTGCGCGCTGATTTCGATTGTTTATGCGAATCTGACGGCGCTCGGTCAGCGCAACGTGAAGCGTCTGCTCGGGCTTTCCGGCGTTTCGCACGCGGGTTATCTGATGCTCGGCGTGCTCGCAACGTTTTCGCTCTTGCTGGAAAAAGAATTTTCCTCTGCGGCGCTGTCCGCCGTTCTCGTCGCGCTTTACCTTGTCGTGTATATCGTCACGGTGTATCCGATTTTTTCGGTCATGGTGCGCATGCCGCAAACGGACGATGCGTTGCAGAATTTTGACGATTACGAAAAGCTCGCGAAACGCAATCCGTTCCTCGCGGGAACGCTTGCGTTCGGGCTCGGCTCGCTCGCGGGAATCCCGCCGACCGTCGGCTTTATCGCCAAGCTCGGGATTCTTTATGCGCTTTTCCTCGCGGGCTTCTACGGCTCAATTGCGGTGATGCTCGCTTGCGTCGTCGCGGGAATTTACTACTACTTCGGCTGGCTTCGCGCCGCGTTCGCGCGCGGAGAATGCTGCGGAGAAAAAGGCGGTTGCGGTTGCTGCTGCGAAGAAAAATCCTGCAACGCGTCGAATTATCTGCCGGTCAAAATCTGTTCCCGCATCGTGCTGATCGTGTTTTGCGCGCTGTTGGTGCTCGGCTCGCTCGGCTACTGGTTCGTCGTGCGCAGTTTCGTCTCCGTGTTTTCTTTCTGAAAACCGGTTTTTGTCCGCGAATTCTCGCAAATTCCCGCAAATTTTTGAGGAAGCATCGCTCCCGCGAAGCGGAAGCTCTTCTTCTTTTTCAACCTTGCCGGTAAAAAATTTCGCGTTCCCGCGCGGGAGCGGTTTTTTGTATCCACGGATTTCACGAATTTCACGGATTTTTTTTTGTGGATTGCCAAAAACCAAAAGCCCTTAAAAAACTTCTATTACTTCCAGTAAAAAAACGGAGCTCGCGCGGGAACGGCTTGCGCCCTTACAGGGCTTGATAATAATTTGTCCGCAAACA
>CAVEBA010000094.1:0-7160 GCA_963613695.1 Sphaerochaetaceae bacterium | reverse complement strand
GTTTAGGAGTATCGTGCGGATTTTTGCCTTCGGCAAAAATGAAGGTGTGAACCCCGGGAACGTCTATTTTCTAATCCTGTTGTTTTTCTTCCCGTTCCTTTTCGTTTTCATTGTATTCGTGGAATAGTGCGATGGCAATAACAACGATAGTTACAAAGTTTATGAATTGCCATGTAGCCTTTTGAATCCCCCTTATCGGCAAAAGCGGATTGTAGACAATTGCAATTGCAACAAACATCCAAACCCGAGCAATGGAATTCGTTGTTGTTGCGAAAATTCCGCCTGTCGCGAAGAGAACAATTTTCAAGAGCGTGTAGTAGCCATACGGAAAATGAAGCAATATCGCACCGGCGAGCATGAGGATTGAAAGCGCCCCGGAGGCAATGTGCACGGTGAAATTTCGTACCTGTTTAGAAAGTTGTTTCGACTCTGTCATCACGCGGCAAAGCGTAAGTTTTGCAGAACACGATGCAAGGATAATCACGCTTTACGTTTCCCCGACTATCAAGTACCGTTTCTTAAATTCTTCAAAAAAAAAATCGAAAGGAGCGGGAAAGAAATGTACAAGAGATTTGAGTGGAACAAGAGAGTTTTGGCAAAAGTGATTTTGTTAATGATTCCACATTTTGTGGCGTTAATGGGACTCGTTGATTTGTTCCCCAGCGAAGGAGAAGAATCACATTGGAGCACCGAAACGGCACTCCTCCTCTTCTTTGGAGGGCTTTTCGTGTTCATTTTAGCATGTCTGTGGTTGCATGACGAAGAAATGAAAAAATTCATGTTTGGCGACGATGAGATTAAATCTAAAACTCACATTGTAGCTGGGTGGGCTGTCGCACTTTTTCTCATCGAAATTCTTGTGATAGCGCCAGCATTTGCTGTATTGGCTCTTATAGGTTGCGGAGTTTATTGGCTTTTTAGTTAGTGCAAACCGTTCCCGCGCGGGAACGCCGACGGACTTCTTTCTCTTTCTTAATTTTCTTTTGCTTTCGGCGGGACAAACGCGCAAAATCCCGCGCTGAATTATGTCAGTTTCTTATACAGACCTTGCGAACTCGGTCGTGCAGAAAATGCCGGTGTATGAACCCGGCAAGCCGATTGAATACGTTGCTCGCGAATTCGGCTTGGATCCGCGCGACATCGAAAAAATGGCGTCGAACGAAAATCCGTTCGGCGCGTCGCCGAAAGCGATTGCCGCCGCGCAAGCCGCGCTCGCGGAAATCAACATGTATCCGGACGGCGGCACGATTCTCCTGCGGGAACGCTTGGCGAAATTCTGGAATCTTGCGCCGGAGCAGTTTTTTATCGGGAACGGCTCCAACGAAGCGCTGATGATTCTCGGGCAAACTTTTTTGAATCCCGGCTGTGAAGTGATTTACGGAGAGCAAGCGTTTGTCGTCTACAAAATCATGACAACGCTCGCGGGAGCGACTGCCGTTCCCGTGCCGATGCCGAATTATCGCACCGACTTGCGGGCGATGCGCGCCGCCGTAACCGAGCGCACGCGCATGGTGATTCTCACCGAGCCGAACAATCCGCAGGGCACGGCGAGCGAACCGGAAGAATTGCTCGCGTTTGCCGAAAGTTTGCCGGAGCACGTCATTCTCGTCGTGGACGAAGCCTACGCGGAATTTTCGGGAAAAATTCCGGATTTTCGCCCGATGATTGCCGCCGGACGAAAAATCGTCATCGCACGCACTTTTTCGAAACTTTACGGGCTCGCGGGTTTCCGCATCGGCTACATGTTCGGCGCGGCGGAAGCGATCGGGCTGATGAATCGCGTGCGCCAGCCGTTCAACGTCAATCTTCCCGCGCAGGCGGCGGCAATTGCCGCGTTGGATGACACGGAGTTTGTGGAAAAAACGCTTCGCGGGAACGCCGAGGGCATCAAAACGCTTTGCGCGGGCTTTGAAAAACTCGGATTGAGCTACGTGCCGACGCAGACGAATTTCATTCTCGTGCACTTCGGTTCGAACGCGGGAACGATTTTTGTAGAGTTGGAAAAACGCGGCGTAATCGTGCGTCCGATGAAGGGCTACGGCATGCCGGAAAGTCTGCGCATCACGGTCGGCACGCCGGCGCAAAACGCGAAATTGCTCGCGGCGCTCACGGAAATTCTGAAAAAGTGAAAAACCCTCGCGGGAACGCAATTTTCCGCGCGTTCCCGCCCTTCCCCTCATCACTTCTTCCCAATTCCTAATTCACTTCTTCCTAATTCCTAATTTCTAATTCCTAATTCTTAATTTTTTAATTACCAAATGATCGGCTTTTTCCAAAATTCCATGGCGAAGCACCACCGACTGATTTTCGGCGTGCTTCTCGTTTTCATCGTCGTTTCTTTCGTGTTTTACACGGGCTCGGGAAGCGCCGCGGATTTGCTCGGCATTCGCCGCGCCTCCGTCTTCATGGGCGTAAATCTCAACAACCGCGACGACGTTGCGCCCTACACGCTGGGCGCCGCGCTCGGCAACGGCGGACGCGTTTCTACGGCGGCGGTCGCGCAACGCATTTTCCTCGTGAAAACCGCCGAGGCGTATCGCGTTCCCGCGCCGACGCAGGAAGAGCTTAGCGAATATCTTTCCGAGCAAGGGCTCGACGCGGGAATGCTCGCCGCCATTCGCCGCAATTACGATGCGTCCGAGGACGTTTTGCGCACGGCGATTGTTCACAGCTGGAAAGTGCAACGCTTCATACAAATTTTCGGGAACGTTCCCGCCGTGTTCGAGTCCGATGTTGAACTCATTTGGAAAGAAATGAGCACGCGTCGCACGGTGCAATTTGCGGAGCTTTCTCCGGCGGCGATCGCCGTTGTCGTTCCCGCGCCGAGCGAAGAGCAACTCGCCGCCTACTACGCCGAGCACAAAGAAAATTTCCGCATCGCGGAAAAAGTGAAACTCGCGTTTATGAAGTTCGTTCCCGCCGCCGATGCCGCCGCAAAAATCGCCGATCCGAGCGATTACGAACTTTCCGTTTTTGAAGGCGAAAAATCCGCCGACCGCGCAACTCGCGTCGCCGCGTGGAAAAAATCGCAGGTGCTCGATGCCGCCGCCGCCGAGCTTTCCAACACGCTTTACGAAAAACTGCCGACGGATTCGCACAATCCCCAACAAGATGATTTTGCGAAAACGCTCGCAGAGTCCGGACTGAATTTCGTCGAAATTCCCGCGTTCCCGCGCGACAGCGTTCCCGCAAACGCCGGGCTTCCCGCGGAAATTTTGCAGAGCGCCGTCGCCGGGCTCAACAACACGCTTTGGCGCACGGACGCGATTCCCGCCGGCGACGCGGTGTATGTCGTCGTTTTCCTCGGTTCCGAACCGTCGCGCGTTCCCGCGTTGGAAGAAGTGCGCGAAGCCGTCGTTTCCGCGTGGACGCGGGACGAAGCGGACGCACGTTTTGTCGCCGCGGCGAAAGAAAAAGGCAAGGCGCTGACGAAAGAAAACTTCCTCGAAGTCGCAAAGCAAAACGGTTTTTCCGTGAGCGCGCCCGCCGCATTCACTGCGAGCACCGTTCCCGAAGCGTTTCGCTCCGTCGATCTGATTTCCGTGCTGAAAACCGTTCCCGTCGGGGAAATTTCTCCGATGTTCCGCGTCGGAGAAAAAGCGGTTTTCGCGAAACTCGTTTCTACGGACGTTCCCGCGCCGGATAAAAATTCCGACGAATTCAAACGCGTATACGAAATGTTCGACGCCAATGCTTCGTGGGAAACGTTGCAAAGGCAGCTCCTCGTCGGACTCGCCGAATTGCAGGCGAAACACGGCGGCTTCGCGCAAGAGCAGGAATGATTTCCGAAAAATTTTTCTCCTCGTCCGCGCCGCTCGTCGTCGGGCTCGGCGAAGTGCTTTGGGACGTTTTTCCCGAGGGGAAAAAACTCGGCGGCGCTCCCGCAAATTTCGCCTACCACGCCGCCGCGCAAGGTTGCAACGCTTGCGTCGTTTCCGCCGTCGGCGACGATGAACTCGGGCGCGAAATCGAATCCGCGCTCGCGGGAAAAAACCTCGCCGCTTTGCTTCCGCGCGTTGCTCGCCCGACGGGAACGGTGCGCATCGCTCTCGATTCCGCCGGCGTTGCGACTTACGTTTTCGCAGAAAATTGTGCGTGGGACAATCTGCCGTTCACGGCGGAATTTGAAGCCGTCGCGCGCCGCACCGCCGCCGTTTGCTTCGGCTCGCTCGCGCAACGTTCTCCGCGTTCCCGCGAAACGATTTCGCGTTTTCTCGACTGCGTTCCCGCAGACGCAATTCGAGTGTTCGACGCAAACCTGCGACAAAATTTTTACGCCGACGAAATTCTGCGCGAATCGCTCCGCCGTTGCACAATCCTGAAAATCAACGAAGACGAAGCCCCGATACTCGCCGCCGCAATCGGCGGGAACGCACGCGCCGACGATTCGATTTTCCCCGAAATTTTCCGCTTTTCGCCGGCAACGAAAATCGTCGTGCTGACGCTCGGGAACGCCGGAAGTCTCGTCGCTTCGCGCGACGGCGAGCGTTCATTTTGTCCGGCGGATTCGAGCATCGCCGTTGCGGACACCGTCGGCGCCGGCGATTCGTTCACGGCGAGTTTCGTTTCCTCGTTGCTCTTGGGGAAACCGCTTTCGGAAGCACATCGCCACGCGGCGGACGTCGCAAATTTCGTTTGTTCCCGCCACGGCGCAATGCCGGCGATCCCGCCCGAGCTTCGCGTAAAGCAAAACTCCCACACGGAGCGTTCCCGCGAGCTCGAAAAGTATTGAATTTAAGCGGATTTTGAGACACCATCTGCGCACTCGAAAATTTTTCTTACAAAAATAAAGCAAACTGAATGGCAGCTCCTAAGCAATTCGGCGGAAACAACAATTCCGCCAGACCCGGTCAAAACCGCGGCTCATACAACAATCGCAACAACAATAACCGCCGAGATATGGGACCTCGCCGCAACGAGCGGATTCGCGTTCCCGAAATTCGCGTTATCGGTCCGCGCGGCGAAGCGCTCGGAATCATGGCGACGGCGTCCGCGCTCTCGCTCGCAAAGGCTCACGATCTCGATTTGCTTGAAATCGCGCCGAACGCCCAGCCGCCCGTTTGCCGCATCGTCGATTACGGAAAATATCTTTACGAAGAAGCAAAGAAACAAAAACAGCAAAAGCAGTCGGCGACAAAGCTCAAGGAAGTTAAGATGCGTCCCCGCATCGACGAGCACGACCTTATGGTCAAAGTGCGCCGCGCGGAAATGTTTCTTTTCAACGGGAACAAGGTCAAGGTCACGCTCATGTTCCGCATTCGCGAGCTCGAACATCCCGAATACGGATTTGAAGCCGTGCAACGCCTCGTCGAAGCCGTTTCGCATATCGGCGTGCTCGACAGCAAACCGAAAATGATGGGACGCACGATTACCGCCATGCTTTCGCCCGTCGCACAGGCAAAGCGGAAACTCATCCACAACTCTTCGCCGATCGAGGACGATGCCCTCGGCGAAGACGACGATTCCGGCGACGAGGAATAAGAAATCTGTTGACGAGCTCAAAGAAAAAGTATTCCCTACAACCTCAATTTTTCGGCTTTACGGAGAGATGACAGAGTGGCCGATTGTGCAGCACTGGAAATGCTGTGTACCGCAAGGTACCGAGGGTTCGAATCCCTCTCTCTCCGCCATTTTTTGAAAGGCACCGCAGGCAACTGCGGTGTTTTTTTTTGCGGCGGGAAGTGTTAGATGAAGCGTTTGCGAGGTGTTTCCTCGGAAGGCTATGGTTAAATCTGAGCAGGGTTTGAATTTTAATGCAAAAAAATCGCGGAAAGCGTTCCCGCCGAAGAGCGTAAAAACTGGGAGCGCACAACGCTCGGCTCGCTCGTTTCTCGATTCGCGTCCGGCTCGACGGTCGTTCGCTTAGCGCGCAAGGGTATCAAGTCGCTCACAGCAGACTCGATCACGTGGACGGAAACTAAAACCACGCGTAGCGCAGACGTTCCCTCGCGACTCGGCGAGCGCTCATCTCCGCGAGGAAACAATCCGAGCGGACACAAATGGATCATGAAGAGCGTCGAGTCAAAACAAACGGCAAACGATGCGAACGGGAACCAAAGATTTGAAACGACGACCGTTTGGGAAACCGACGATGACGACTCAGAAGGAAAGGACTCTTAACAATGGCACCCACAAACGCTTTATCGATATATCGGCGCAGGTCCGGCAAGATATTTATCTTTTACAAAACAAACGGAAAGATCGGCGCTACGCCTACTCCGCGTCTCATAAAAAACCTTAAAGTCAGCAAGAAGCCGCTCGCTCGTTATATTCCACAACCCGGGAGCGTCTGCCCTCGACGTTTTATAGACGCGCAAGTCTGCATCAGAGTCATTCCTCACAACATAAACAACACAATCCGCCTCAAACCGTTCTTTTGTAATGAAGATTTTTCCATAAAGCGAGCGAACCAAAAACTTCTTCGACGTGCTTCCGGAAAATCCGCAGGCGAGGAATGCCGCAGAAAAGACAAGAACGAGAGTAAGAATTTTTTTCATAACGTAGCAAAGCCTAACGCTTAAAGCTTATCGCTTAAAGAAAATTAGGAATGAGGAATGAGAAAGTTTTTCATCCACAAATTTCACTAATTTCACGAATTTTCCAATCTTTCTTTTTCCCGTTTCGCATTAAAATATTTTTCTCGTTCCTCCGCTTCTTCGGCGAGCTCGCGTTCACGAATGCGCCGCAAGGTTTCGGCTCGGAGACGAATCACGAACCAAGCAAAACACACTCCGAAAAACACCACGTAAGCGACAATCCAATATCCCTTAAACGGAGGAAGATACGGAACCGCCGCAAAAATACAAATCAACGCGCTGACAAAACTAAAAACATAAAACACGCCGCGCGCTAATGTCTTAAAAAACGCGATAAAATCTCCGTTGTCGCTATATCCCTGCATCCTTTTCAAATTCTCAAAAACCGATAGTCCGAAGTCAAGAAAATGAACAACAAAGTCGCGGGGAATCGCGAATCTCAAAAATTTTACAATCGTCCGCAATTCCGCTTAAATACAAGGAAAGCCCGCATTTCTGCGGGCTTTCAAAATGGTGGAGATGGCGGGAGTCGAACCCGCGTCTCCCGGTCTTTCAGCTGAAACTTCTACGCGCTTAGCCGCTCGATTGGATTTTGGCGATTCTTAGGGCGAGGGCGCCCAGAGC
>CAVEBA010000093.1:0-7221 GCA_963613695.1 Sphaerochaetaceae bacterium | reverse complement strand
CTCCTAAACTCCTCGACCTTTTCAACTCCTCAACTTTTTTCGCGTTCCCGCGAAAAAATTATTTCGCGCGGCGGCGACGACGCGCAGCGACAAACGCCAGCGCTCCCGCGCCCGCGAGCAAGCCGAACATCGACGGCTCGGGAACGGACAGCGTAAGCGTCAACGTGCCGTTGGTGCTGTCGTAATTCCATTTGCGCGCGTAGCTCGAAAATTCGCCGAGGTCGGATTTGTCCGCAGAGAAATAGCTTTCGATCAGCTCCGAGGTGGGAACCGTCACGGTGCCCAAATCGTCGTAGCTGTTAAACGAAATCGCGCTCGCCGTGATCACCGTCAACGCCTTGTCGACTTCGATGTCGTCAGAAGAAAGCGCATTCAAATCGATTGCGAATTTCGCGCCGGAGGCAAGCTTCACCGTTCCCGCGGTCGCGCCGGCGACGGAAATTTTCAGCACGCCGCCGTTTTCGACCGATGTCGTTCCCGAGCCGAGCGCTTTCGTATTCGCGGCTTCGAGAACGCCGCCGGAAACGACGATGGCGGTCGACTCCGTCGTTCCGGCAAGCTTCTGCACGCCGGAGGTGATTTTGAGCGTTCCCGCGCCTGCGAGATTTCCCGAAAACGTTTGGTCGGCACCGGCGCTCGTCGCAGAATTGGAGATAATGAACTCCACGCCGGAATCGATTTTAAGAATGTGCGCGGTCTTGGACGTATCAACATTCGTGCTCGCAATTGATTGCGCGGTGTAGCTTTTATCCGCGCCGGTAAGCGTCAACGAAGCGGTCGCTTTGGAGTCATAGAGCTTTCCTGCGCCCTCAAATTTGAGCACGCCCTTGCTTAAATCCATGCCTCCGGAAAGTTTCAGTTCCTGAATTTCTCCGGTGAAAGATCCGGATTGCCCGACAATCGTCAGCGAAGCCGAAGTCGCGGAATCCGCCGTGGAAATCACTCCGGTGATGGCGTTGTTATTTCTTCCGGAACTCCAAATCCGCGTGTTCGCGCCGATAGTAACCGTTCCCGAAAGCGTGGAGCCTTCATGAAGACGAAGTGCCGCCTTGGCTTCCTCGGAGACTGTGCCATTATAGGCACAGCCTTCGCCGTTGAGCACGGCATTGATGTTGAACGTGGTGGGGGTTATGGAATAATCATTTTTAGGATTGCACGACCACAGCCAAAGCTGCCCGCCGGTTACGGTGTAAGTATTCCCCTCTCCTTTCTCATTAATAGACAACTGTGCTCGCCCGGACTTCACCTCGACATCTCCCGCCCACGCGGGAACGGCGCTCATCGCCGCGGCGGCGAAAATTGATGTAAAAAACAATGCTTTAATTTTCATTGCGAATGACTGCTTTTTTTCAAAGGAAAATGGAGGCGAAGTTTTCGTCTCGAAATAATTGCTCCATTTTGCAAAAAAAAAACGATTTGCAACCTTTTCTTTTTCGCCGCCGGCGAAAAAAGGTGGAGGGTGTAAGGTGGACGGCGCTCCGCGCCTGTTGATTCCCGCTCCGCGGGAGAGAAGTTTCCTTAAATTTTTGCCGAAGGCAAAAATCCGCACTTCACCTGTCCACCAGTCAACCAGTTCTCCAGTCCACCGTTTTTAACCGGCAAGGAACAGAAGAAAAAAAAGATGACCACAGATTTCTTTTTAAGAATTTTTTCCGCAGAGCGCGTCGGTGTCGGGCGCGAGGGCGACGAGACGGACGCGGCGGAGCGTGTTTGCGGGATTTTCTCCGTGAAATTCGTTCGCGGGAACGAGCACGCGCAAGTAATTTTTCGTGTATCCGGGGAAAAAATCGCCCTGCGGATTTTCGAAAAGAATTTCTTCGTCGCGCCCGATAAATCCGCGCATGAATTCGCGATGTTTTTCGGAGGAAAGCGCGCGCAAGTCGACGGAGCGGCGCTGGCGCACGGGAACGGGAACGCGATCGGTGCGGCGCGCGGCGGGCGTTCCCGCGCGTTCCGAATACGTGAAGACGTGCGCGTAGGCGAAAGGATTTTCGCGAAAAGTGCGGCAAGTTTCGGCGAACTCTTCGTCGGTCTCGCCGGGGAAACCGACCATGATATCGGTGCCGATGCAGACGCCGGGAACGCGTTTTTCGACGTCGCGGATAAAATTCAGATATTCGTCGAGCGAGTAGTGGCGATGCATGTCGCGGAGAATGCGTTCGCAACCGCTTTGGAGCGGCACGTGCAAAAACGGCATAAGCGGGTGCGCGGGATCGCACATGCGGTCGAAAATTCCGTCGGGAATCGTTTTCGGTTCGATGCTTCCGATGCGCACGCGCGCGATTCCGGGAACGGCGGCAACGGCATCGACCACGGCGAGCAAATCGTTCCCGCCGTGCGCGTAAGTGCCGATGTTCACGCCGGTGAGCGTGATTTCGCGCGCGCCGCGAGCGGCGAGATTTTTTGCTTCGGCGACGAGATCGTCGAAGTCGCGGGAACGCGCACGCCCGCGCGCAAACGGAATAATGCAGTAGCTGCACATGAAATCGCAACCGTCCTGCACCTTGAGATTGACGCGCTTCGTTACGGGCGCGCCGCAAACGGCGGGAACGGAAAAATCCGCCGAAGAAATTTTCCCGACAACGATGCGCGGCGCGGAAAGTTTTTCGCCGTTGCCGACGTAATCGAGCACGGAAAATTTTTCGCGATTGCCGACGATGAGATCCACGCCGGGAATCGCCGCAAGCGCCGCCGCGCCCGTTTGCGAATAACAACCGACAACGGCGCAAAACGCGCGCGGATTCGCTTTTACGAAACCGCGAATAATCTGCCGGCATTTTGCCTCGGCGAGCTTCGTCACCGTGCAGGAATTGATGATTGCGAGGTCGGCGGGTTCGCCCCACGGCACGACGTCGTAGCCGCGCGCTTCGAGACGATCGCGCAACGTTTCGGTCTCGGACTGATTGAGCCGGCAGCCCAGCGTGAAAAGGCTCGCGCGGCGGCTCGGGAAAAATCTCGGTTCGGGAACGGCGTTCATTTTTTTGTTTTTCGGAGAAAAAGTTTTTTTTGAAATCGCGAAAAAAAATTCAGCGCGCGGGAACGTTGTCGCGCAAGTCGCACGGAAGCAACGCGGCGGTGCTCATGCCGTGAATGATTTTTTTGTCGGGCGGACAAAACGTGCACAGCGCACCGCCGAGCACGGCGCGTTCCCGCGCGGGAACGTCGTCTGCGGGAACGACGAAATAATACGGGCAAATCCGCACGCGCCCGGCGGCGGGAACGCGCGCGCCCGAAGCGTCGAAAAGCGTGTGCGGCAAACGCGCCGGCTTGCGGAAACGTTGCATTACGAAAAGCGAATTGCGTTCCCGCGCGGAAGCGAGCGCGTGTTCGAGCGCCGCGCGCCACTCCGCGTGCGAAGCGTCCGCGCCGACGGTTACGCTGCGCGCGCCCCACGCGTCGGGCGAAAATCCGCTCGCTTTCAGCACGAGATCGCGTTCCCGCATCGGCGCATCGGCGAGCTCGCGCCAATCGCGAATCGGGCGCCCGTCGCGCATCGGCGCAAGCAACACGGAGGACGCAGGAAGCCCGCCCGGCGGCGTCGGCTCGACAATCCACGATTCGGGAACGATTTTGCGAAGCAAAGAAAATTTTTCCTCGCCGAGCGTTTCATTCCAAAACGGGAAAAGCGCGGGATGATGCAAGAGCGCGAGCGAAATTTTTTCTTCCTGAAACGGACGCATCGGCGGCGTAACGACGACGTTCCCGCGCTCCGCCGCGTCCATGAGCGCGTCCGCATCGCGCAGACACGCGAGATCGAAAAGCTCGAAAAACCGATAGAGCACGTCGATTTTTTTTTCGCCGAGAAAAACGCCTTCGGGCGAAACGGCGAGCGCGTCCGGACGGCAAACGACGATGTCCGCGCCGCGGGAACGCAGCTCGGCGGAAAGGCGTTCGAATTCGGGGCGATAGTCGCCGGCTTCGTCGGAAACGGCGATTGCGATTTTGCGGGAACGCTCGCCGCGCGTTACGGCTTCGAGGAAAAGCGCGGGCATTTTTTCGCCGCAGGCGTAAAGTTGCGAAAGGAACGCGGTGAGCCCGATTCCGCCGGGAACGCTGTCCAGCTCGGTCAGCGCGAAACCGTCGGCGCAAATCAGAAGATCCGGACGAAGCACGGGCGGAAGCGTTCCCGCAAGCGCGCGGGAACGTTGATGCGCGACAAGGCGCGGCGGCTTGCCGCGGTCGAGCAATTCCGCAACCCACGGAGTGCGAAGCTCGCCGTTGCGGAGGATTTTTCGGTTTTCTGCGGACGCGAGATAAAGTTTTTCGAGCGCGCGATAAAACGCGAGCGCGGCATCGCCGATCGCGGGCAATTCGTCGCGAAGCTCCGGCGGGAACGTCCACGGCTCGGGCGAGAGCCGCCACGTCTTCCCGGCGAAAAGCGACTGCGCGGCGAGCGCGTCTCTGATTTCCGAAAAATCCATTTCGCAAAAGATAGTCTTTTCCCGTCGAAATTCAATTTTTCCTTGCCGAGCGTTCCCGCCGAAAGTTTCATTTTTCGAAGATGAATCCCGGCAAAGAAAACGCATCGAAATCGGACGCGCCCGACTTTCCTCGGCTGCTCGCCGCGCACGGACTGAGAAATACGCAACAGCGCCGCGCGATTTGGAGCGCCGCGTATGAAACGCCCGGGCACTTCACCGCGGAGGAATTGTTGCTCGCCGCGCGGGAACGCGATCCGTCGGTTTCGCGCGCAACGGTTTATCGCGCACTGCCCGCGCTCATCGCGAGCGGCGTTCTCGCCGAGCTCAACGTGGGACGCGATTTCAAATACTACGAAAGCACGCGCGACGCGGGAACGTTCAAGGGACACATCGTTTGCGACAACTGCGAAAAAATCATCGAGTTCGACGCGCCGTTCATGGAATGGTACGGACGCGCCGTTGCCGAAAAAAACGGGCTGAAATTCATTTCCCAACACCTGCAAATTACCGCGCACTGCACGAACTGCGATTGCGCCGCAAAAAAATCTGCGGGAACGGGAAAAAAACCGACGCGGGAACGCCCGCGCGAATGCCGATAAAAAAACGTTTCCTCCGGAAAATCCGAAAGAAACGTTTTTGAAAAATGCCCGTGCGCGGGAACGCGCAAACGGGAATTTTACTTGCGGTCGATCCAACGCGACATCGACTTGACCGTCCAAGCTTCCTTGTTCCCGTCGATGAGCGTTTCGACGACATCGCCGACGCTTTTGCCGATGAGCGCCTGCGCCAACGGCGTTTTGTAGGAAAGAATATTTTCCTCGGGATTCGAATCCCACGCGCCGAGAATCGTGTAAACCACCGTGCCGCCGCTCGCGGGAACGAGCTCGACGATGGAGCCGACTCCGACTTTGTCCGTCGGCGTATCGGAGAAATCCGTGACGTGCGCGCGTTCGAGCTCGGATTCGAGCAAGCCTTTGCGAGCGAGCAACGTTTCCTGGTCCTGGCGCGCCATTTTGTACTCGGAGTTTTCCTTGAGGTCGCCGTGTTCCTTTGCGATCGCGATTGCTTCTTTGTTCGCGGGAATCTGCACCTTGATGATGTCTTCGAGTTCGTTGCGGCGTTCCTGCATCGACCACGCGGAAACGATGAGCGCGTTCGAAACTTCCGGTTCGTTTTCTTCGGAAGAGCTCCCGAAGAGAATCGACTGGATGCGCGGATAAATTTTGATGAAGCGGGCGAAGAGCGACTTTTTCATCAGCGGTTCAAAACCTTGATTGAGCAAAAGCGCCTGCGCGAGGTCGCGCGCGATTTCTTCGTTTGCGTCTTCGAGCAAATCCGCAATCAAACCGTAATCGTCGCTGAGATCTTCCGCGAGCTGAATGCGGCGATTCGTCGTGGACATCACCGCTTCGCGGTCGATCGCGTAGAGAATCGCGCTCAGCAAACGATGCGTCATGAGCGGACGAATAATTTTCTGATACTTGCGGGAATTGCGGTTTTTGATAACCCAGCACAGCACGGGGCTGCGGAGCGTTTGCCCGTCGAGCCATTCCTGAAGTTTGCGGGAAAGCAATTTATCTTCGCCGCGATCGACGAGGAACGTCACGCACTCGCCGGTGAATTTTCCGGTGCTGTCTTCAAGAAGTTTCAGCGTAACGTTTTTCCATTCGCCATTGTCCGCATACACGCGGGAAAGCAAGTCGAGCAAGCGTTTCAAGCACGCAGGCGTCTGCGGGATCTGCTGTGCGACTTCGTTCAGCTCGTTGGCGGAGCAGGAAAGAACGACGGATTTCGACGTCGGCTCGAGCGAGTCCACGTCTTCCTTGAAAAAGCGGCAAAGGTCGTTGCGCACCCAAAGCCCGTAAAGGCATTCCGCTTTCGTGAGGCGTTTCGCCGCCTTGATCGCGTCCGTCAATTCTTCGAAAATTTTGTGCAGGTCTTCGACGATTTCGGGATCGCTCGCCTTGTAGTGGTGAAGCGGTTGCGGCATCGACGGATCGGACTGCGGGAGCTCGTCGCCGGTTTTGACGGACGAAAACTGGAAAAGTTTTTCCGCGAGAAGAATTTTTTTCTTCGGGTTTTTGTTGCGATAGTATTCTTCGAGAATTTCGCGTTCGGGGCTGACTTCGTCATCCTTGTCGCGAAGCTCGAATTCGCCCTCTTTCTTCGCGGGAACGCCCACGGACGGATCTTTTTGAAGAAGTTTCTTCGTCGCCGTCCACCATTTTTTCATTTTGGCGGGACCGAGCAAACGATTGAGCACGAGCTCAATTTCCGTCGCCGTCATTTTGTGATCGGGCGCGACCGCGAGAATTTCTTTCACGAGCTGCACGGGATCGCTCTTGATGAGTTTTTCGATCGTGGCGGCGTCCGTGTATTTGCGGACGAGCACGTGATTTTCCGGCAGGATTTCGAGCTTGTCCGCGCAGAAACCGGGATCCATGCGATGCCCGACTTTTCCGACTTCGGGGAAATCGACAAGAATGCGCTCTGCAGAAGCGTCGTAGCCGGTGATTTTGCCCAGCCCCCACGCGCGATGCATGCAGTATGCGCCGGTTTTCATCGCCTCCAGCTTTTCGCGAACGGACGAGATTTCGGGATTCTTCAGAATCAAAGCGTCAATTTCTTCGGTGGTCATAAAACTGGCAAAGATTAAATCACTGTCGGGAACGGAATGAAAGCTTAAATAAACGGAAAATGGAAAACGGAAAATGGAAAACGGGAAATGGGAAAATGGGGAACTGGTTGACTGGATGGCTGGTTGACTGGTGAAGTGTGATTTTTGCCTACGGCAAAAATG
>CAVEBA010000092.1:0-7312 GCA_963613695.1 Sphaerochaetaceae bacterium | reverse complement strand
CTTTTCTGTTCCTTGCCGGTTCAAAAAAAAAAGCTGTTGGCGGTTTGCGCTTAGCGTTTGGCTAAAAGCCCTTAAAAAACTTCTATTACTTCCAGTAAAAAAATCTATAGCTTAAAGATTAAAGGCATCTTCTCTATAAGCTTTAAGCATTAAGCTCTAATCTTTCTCCGGCGTCGTGTTGCGACGAGTGCGAGCGCAAGCGTTCCCGCGAGCAAGCCGAAAGCCGACGGTTCCGGCACGGCAGGAGAACTCGGCGGCGTCAGCAACAGAGCGTCAAAATTCGTGAGCGCGGCGCCGTCCACCCAAATCGTTGTCTTCGTCCACGTGTAGCCTTCTTCGCCTTTTTCCCCCGCAACCGTAATCGTTTCCGTTGTATACTTAACCTCTTTGGTGACGAGCTTTGTCGCGTAGTCGTCCGAATCCGTGACGTAAATTTTTTTGATTCGGTTGCCTTCATATTCCATTCCCCAAAGCGTGATCGCGTGCCCGGACTTATAGTAGTTATACAAAAGCGAAATTCCCGCGCCTTGTTTGAGCAAGCCGGAAAGCACATCCGCCGCGGAATCGGCATGCCGAGAATCCCGCGACACATCGCTGAGCCAGCCCAACTGAATCCAGCTCGGAGTATCCGATGCCACGGACGGCCAAGCGGCGACGGTTTTCACGTAGTCTTCCCAGTAGCGTCCGCTGGTTTCCGGATAGGAAATCTTAAAATCGCTTTCGTAATTGCTGTCCACCAAATTACAACCGCCGAAATACCATTTCCACGCGACCTCCGCGCCCTTGCCTGCGTTTTTGAATGAATTCGTGAATGCCGAGTAAATTTCCGAGGCGGTCGCGGGCGTTCCCTCCTTGCTTTTCGACATATCCGCCTGCGCCTGCCACCACGCGATGACGCTGCTCGCCGACGCCGCCCAGCACATATACGAATCCGGACCGCTGTAAATGTTGCCGCTTTTGTTCACGTCAACCCAGCCGCTGCTTTCGCTCACGCCTTTTGCCCAGACGGTTTCCGCGTGAAGTTGCGCGGGAACGAGCGTGCATGCGGCGAGCGCGGCGGGAACGACAAAAAATCTGCGGGAACGGGAAGCTGTTTTTTTCATGGGAAAAACGAGTAGAAAATGTTGAACGAAAATTTCGGCGGGAACGCCTTGTTTTCGCAAAAATTTTACCTTATCGGTCAACCGCCGTTCCCGAAAAACACTTGACGGCGGAAACCTCGGCGAGTAGCCCTATACGCACATGAGCACGCAAGAACATACGCACTGCCGCACTCCGGAGATGAAGAAAAAACTCGTCGCACGACTGCGCCGCATCGAAGGTCAGACGCGCGCGCTCCAACAAATGATCGAAGACGATCGCGAGTGCATCGAAATCCTGCGGCTCATCGCCTCCGTCTCCGGCGCCTTGCGCGGTGCATGGACGGAAGTGCTCAACGACCATCTTTCCGGTTGCATTCGCGAATCCGTCGCGCACAAGGACATGCGCCGACTCGACGAGCTTATCGAGCTTTTGAAAAAAACGCGCTGATTGCGGGAACGGTTTTTCGCGTTCCCGCGAAAAAAGTTGAGGAGTTGAAAACGTTTAGGAGTTTAAGTAGCGTGCGGATTTTTGCCTACGGCAAAAACAGATTTCACCAGTTGACCAGTTCTCCAGTCAACCAGTCCACCGTTCCCGCCGTTTTTTCCGCTTGATAAAAAAAAATTAAAGCGGATGATTGTTCGCCGTCTTTCCCGAAAGGGAAATTCGCTTCGCCACGGTGAAAGCTGCCGGAAACGACTCCGGCGATTTTCGAAACCCGACGGTCGGGAACATGGCTGCGAATTACGGACGAAGATAGAAAACAGTTAAATGGACAATAAGTTATTCGTCGGCAACCTCGCTTGGGCAACCACGGAGGACGACATCACGGCCTATTTCGGCCAATTCGGAACAGTGGAATCCGTGGAGGTGCTCCGCGACAAGTTCACGGGTCGCGCACGCGGCTTTGCATTCGTCATTATGGCGACGGCGGAAGATGCGCAGAAAGCGATTGAAAACACGGATGGACGAGAATTCCAAGGTCGTCCGCTCAAGGTAAACGTTGCGCGTCCGCGCGAAGATAAACCGCCGCAGCGCGGGAACGGCGGATTCCGCCCCCGTTTCGGCGGGAACGCTCCTCGCGGCGGTCGCGGAGGTTTCTCCAAGGGACCGCGTCGCGGTTTCGGCGGACCTCGTCGCAACAACGGCGGCACCCGCTCTTTTGAAGGCGGCGAAGAACGCTAATTCTTTTTTCAAAAAATAAAAAAACCGTTCCCGTAAAAACGCGGGAACGGTTTTTTTTGCGGTGTGGGCGAAACCTCAGTTCTTTTCGTCGTCCTCGCCGAGCACGACTTTACAGATGCCGACGATTTCTTCGCCCGACTTCGTGTCGATATTCATGAGACGCACGCCTTGCGCGGCGCGGCCGGTAACGCGAATGTCTTTGACGGGAATGCGAATCGTCTGTCCGGCTTTGGTGAGCAACATCGCCTGATCGGCGTCCGTGACGGAAATCGCTCCCGCGACGCCGAACTTGTTTTTAATTGCGATGACGCCGCTCCCGCCACGGTTCTGAATGCGGAAGACGGGACCTTCGTCGTCGTCAAACGGCGTGCGTTTGCCGATCCCGTTGCGTCCGGCGATAAGGAGCATGCACGCGGGATCGACGACTTCCATCGCGACGACGGAATCGTCGGCTTTGAGACGCATTCCGATGACGCCCGCCGCCGAGCGTCCGAGATTGCGCGCGTCCGTTTCGTGGAAACGAATGGACATGCCTTTTTCGGAAATCATGACGATTTCGTTGTTCCCGGACGTAAGTTTGACGGAGATGAGCTCGTCGCCCTCTTTCAGATTGATGGCGATGATTCCGTTTTTGCGGCAGTTTTTATATTCGGAGAGCGCGGTTTTCTTGATGGTGCCGTTTTTCGTGCAGAAAAGCACGTTCTGCGATTCGGAAAATTCCTTGATGCAGAGCATTGCGGCGAGTTTTTCGCCTTCCTGCATGGCAACGACGTTTGAAAGCGCGCGCCCTTTCGAGGTGCGATTTCCCTCGGGAATTTCGTAGGCTTTTTCGACGTAGACGCGCCCGGTGTTCGTGAAGAACATGATGGTGTCGTGCGCGTTGGCGGTGAAAATGTGTTCGATGAAATCGTCGTCGTAGGTGTCCGCGCCGATGCGCCCTTTCCCTCCGCGATTCTGCGAGGGAATTTGCTTGGAGGCGGAACGCTTGATGAAACCGTCGTGCGAAACGGTGATGAAGCAACCGACGTTCGGAACGATGTCTTCGAGTGAAAATTCACCCTCCGCCGCACGGATTTCCGTTTTGCGCGGCGTTGCCTATTTTTCGCCCATCTCGCGCAGTTCTTTTTTCACGATCCCGAGAAGTTTCTTTTCGTCGGAAAGAATCGCGCGGCACTCTTCGATGTAGCCCATGAGCTCGACGTATTCCGCCTCGATTTTATCGATTTCAAGTCCGGTCAGCTGATACAGGCGCATGTCGAGAATCGCTTTGACCTGAATTTCGCTCAGCCCGTATTTCGCCATGAGTTTCTGCGCGGCATCGTCGCGATCTTTGGAAGAACGAATGATGCGGACGAAATCGTCGAGGTTGCGATAGGCGATTTTGAAGCCTTCGAGAATGTGTGCGCGTGCCTCCGCCTTGCGCAGGCGGAAACGTGTGCGGCGCGTAACGACGTCGCGGCGGTGCTCGATGAAGCACTCGAGCATTTCGCGAATATTCATCTGCTTCGGGCGCGTGTGGTCGAGCGCAAGAAGAATCACGCCGAACGAAGATTCCAACGCCGTGTGCTTGTAAAGCTTGTTCATCACGACGCGTTCGGATTCGCCGCGTTTCAGCTCGAGCACGACTCGCGTGTTCGCGTCGGATTCGTTGCGAATGTCGCGAACTTCCGTCAGAACTTTTTCGTTCACGAGATCGGCGATGCGCTTAACGAGCGCTTCGCGGTTCACGTTGTAGGGAATTTCCGTGATGACGATTTGTTCGAAACCGTTTTTGATTTCTTCAATGTGAGCGACGCCGCGCACTTTCACGATCCCGCGCCCCGTGCGGAGATACTGGCGAATGCCGTCCGTTCCGCAGATGCAACCGCCGGTCGGGAAGTCCGGACCTTTGACGATTTCTTCGATTTCGTCGAACGAAATCAACGGATTGTCGATCAATCGGCAGCAAACGTCCACGAGCTCGCCGAGATTGTGCGGCGGAATATTTGTCGCCATGCCGACGGCGATCCCGGTCGAGCCGTTCATGAGCAGGTTCGGGAGCGCGCTCGGGAGCACGGTCGGCTCGGTGGTTGATTCCTTGTAGTTGGGCTGAAAATCGACGGTGTCTTCGTCGATGTCGCGCAACAAATCTTCGGAAAGCTCCTGCAATCGGCACTCGGTATAACGGTAAGCGGCGGGAGAGTCGCCTTCGATGGAGCCGAAGTTGCCCTGCCCGTCCACGAGCGGATAGCGCATGACCCAATCCTGCGTCAGGCGCGCGAGCGTGTCGTAAACCGAGCTGTCGCCGTGCGGGTGATAATTTTTCAAAACTTCACCGACAACGCCCGCGCACTTGTCGTAGGCGGTGTTGTGGCGCAGCCCTTCGCGCAACATCGCGTAGAGAACGCGTCGTTGCACGGGTTTGAGCCCGTCGCGCGCATCGGGAAGCGCGCGGGAAACGATGACCGACATCGAATAATCGATGTAGGCGGTCTGCATAATGTCGGTAATGCTCGTCGGAGAAAGACGTTCTGAGGAGATCGTGTTTTCCATTTTATGAAATTATTTTTTTTCGGTTCTTTTCTCTTTTTTCTTACACGTCGAGGTAAGACGTATTGAGCGCGTTATCCTCGATGAACTGGCGGCGCGGCGGAACATCGTCGCCCATCAGCATCGTGAACACGCGGTTTGCTTCCGCTGCGTCCTCAATCGTAACTTTGAGGAAGCGCCGCGTTGCGGGATTCATCGTAGTTTCGAAGAGTTGCTTCGGGTTCATTTCGCCCAGCCCTTTGTAGCGGGAAATCGTGAGCCCGCGACGCCCGAGCTCGCGAATTTTGGCGATGAGGTCGAGCATCGTGCAGAGCGGATAGCGGCGAGCCTCGGGAACGTTCCCGTCGGGATCGGACGCCGCGCCCTCGAGAAGCTCGTAGCGCGGAGCTTCGCTTGGCGAAAATTGCCGGATATCGAGACCGAGCTCCGCGAGCTGACGCAGAATTTTCGTCATTCGCCCGGATTCGTAAATTTCATAAACGCTGACGCGCTGTTGCACCATTTGACCGTTCTCGCCGGGAACTTCCCGAATGTTGGTCGCGGCGGTAATGTCTTCGACTTCCATGCGAGCGAAGAAACTCAAGCGTTCGTCATCGGTGAAAAGATATTCGAATGTTTCGTTGTTGCCCGTGCGAACGCGCGCGAGGAAGCGCGGGAGCTCCTGCGTTTCGCTTTTGTGCGTGTCGAGGAACGTCGCGAGACTGCAACCGTAGCGAATTACGCCGCGCCCGAGCACTTCGAGCCGCGCCATGCATTCGACAATTTTATCGAGCACCTCGGGAGCGAAACACAGATTATCGCGCTTGCGCAAAAGCGAAATGTCTTCCGTGCCGAGTTTGAGCAACATGGAATTCATCTGCGCGTCGTTGTCCACGTATTGTTCCTTTTTCTTGCGCTTCACCTTGTAGAGCGGCGGCTGAGCGATGTAGACGTAGCCGGCGTCGATGAGCCCGCGCATGTGGCGGAAGAAGAACGTGAGCAACAGCGTGCGAATGTGCGCACCGTCCACATCGGCGTCCGTCATAATGACGATTTTGTGATAGCGCGCCTTTTCGATATTGAATCCGGAATCTTCCTTCTTTTCGCTGTCGCCGATTCCCGTGCCGAACGCGGTAATCATTGCCTTGATTTCTGCGTTTTCGAGCATTTTGTCGAGGCGAACGCGCTCGACGTTGAGGATTTTCCCGCGCAACGGCAAAATTGCCTGCGTGCGGCGATCGCGTCCCTGTTTTGCGGAACCGCCGGCGGAATCGCCCTCGACGAGGTAAATTTCGCACTGCGCGGGATCTTTTTCCGAGCAATCCGCGAGTTTGCCGGGAAGACCGCCGCCGGAAAGCGCGCCCTTTCGCACGGTCTCGCGCGCCTTGCGAGCCGCTTCGCGGGCACGAGCGGCATTCATCGCCGTCGTGATGATGGATTTCGCCATCGCGGGATCTTTTTCAAACGCGTATTTCAGCCCTTCGCCGACAACGTTTTGCACGACGCCTTCGACTTCCGGATTCGTAAGGCGCGTCTTGTTCTGCGACTGGAACTTGGGATCGGGGTGCTTCACGGAAATAACCGCGACCAACCCTTCCTTCATGTCATCGCCCGTCAGCTTGGGATCCTTGTCCTTAATCAGATTATTCGCTTTCGCGTAATTGTTCACGACGCGCGTGAGCGCCGAGCGGAAACCGGAAAGATGCGTGCCGCCCTCGGGATTGTTGATGAGATTCGTGTAGGCGTAAACGATTTCCGAATACTTTTTGTTGTATTGCAACGCCACGTCCACGGTCATCTTCGTGATTTTCTTCGCGGGATCGGCAACGTAATTTTTCGGAAGCACGACGGGATTCGTCGGATCGGAAATATCCACTTCCGCCGTGATCAAAATCGGATTGCGGAAAAGCGTTTCCTCGCCGGAATTGAGATAAGCGACGTATTCGGAAAGCCCGTCGTTGAAGTGGAACGTTTCCTTGTGTCCTGTGCGTTCGTCTTCGATAGAAATCGTAATTCCGGGAACGAGAAATGCGAGTTCCCGCAGACGCCGCGCGAGCGTGTCGTATTTGAATTCGAGCACGGTGAAAATTTCCGGATCGGGCAGGAACGTGATTTTCGTTCCCGTCTTCTTCGTTTTTCCGAGAACGCGAATCGGCACCGTTACTTCGCCGCGGCAAAACTGCATGTTGTGCACTTCGCCGTCGCGGCAAACTTCCGCTTCAAAAAATTCCGACAACGCGTTCACGCACTTTGCGCCGACACCGTTGAGCCCGCCGGACACCTGATACGCGCCTTTTTCGAACTTTCCGCCCGCGTGAAGATTGGTAAGCACGAGCTCAAGCGTCGGAATTTTTTCTTCCGGGTGAATCGCCACGGGAATGCCGCGCCCGTTGTCTTCCACGGAGACGGAACCGTTCCCGTGAATCGCCACCTTAATTTCGGTGCAGAAGCCCGCGAGCGCTTCGTCGATGGAATTGTCCACGATTTCGTAAACGCAATGGTGAAGACCGGTTTCGTTCGTGTCTCCGATGTACATGCC
>CAVEBA010000091.1:0-7414 GCA_963613695.1 Sphaerochaetaceae bacterium | reverse complement strand
CGCGGAGACGTGGACGTCTCCGCCCCCAAGAAAAAAAACTTCTATTACTTCCAGTAAAAAATCTTTGTTGTTCATCCGTGGGCTAAAACCGTTCCTCGTTTTTCCCTATTGCGGCGAACATGACGGGAAAAACTTCGTCGGCGGGAACGCCGTTCCAAAGTTCGAACGCGAGCGCGCCTTGCCACGCGAGCATGGCGCGTCCGTCATCGGCGGGAACGCCGTGCGCCTGCGCGGCGGCGACGAGCGCGGGAACGTGTGCGCCGTAAGTCGCATCGTAAGCGGCGAAACCGTCGTGAAAAAATTCCGGCGGGAACGGCGACGGATCGCCGGGGTGCAATCCGAGCGGCGTGGCGTTGACGACGAGCGTTTTGCGCGCATCGTGAAAATCGCGAAGCTCGTTCGGCGCGAGCACGGAAGTTTTTTTCGCATCGTTCCCGTGCGCAATTGCGGCGACGAGTGCTTCGGCGCGGTCGCGGGAACGGTTGACGATGATGAGCTCGGCGCAGTTTTGCGCGAGCGCCGTCGCGGCGATTGCGCGCGCTGCACCGCCCGCGCCGAGAAGCACGACGCGCGTTCCCGCGAGCCGCACGCCGAGCCGCATTTCCGCCGCGCGCGCGAATCCGCGCCCGTCGGTATTTTCTCCGCGCCAGCCGCCGCGCGCGTCATCGCGCACGAGCGTGTTTGCCGCGCCGATGTTTTGCGCTTCGGGCGAAATTTCTTTCAGCAACGGGAGCGCGGCAACTTTGTGCGGGATCGTGAGATTGATGCCGAGAAAGTTTTTTTCAAAAAGCAACGGGAGCGCTTCGCCGAGTTGTTCGGCGGCGATTTCGAAACGAAAATAGCGGCGTTCGGCGAGCTCGGGCGCACGGCGTTCCCGCGCGGCGGCGTCGAGCGCGGCGTTGTGCATTTTCGGCGAAAGCGAATGCGCAATCGGTTTGCCGAGCACGGCGAAACTCGGCGCCGTGCGCGTCCATGCGCGGAGATCGTCGAGCGTAAAAGTTTTTTCGATATCGGACATTGCGCGGGAAAGCCTAAATCGGAACGCGCGGCGCTTAAAGCGAATTTCCTTCGCGCGGGAACGGCGCACGAAAAATTTTCCGGACGAAAAACCCTTTGTCATTCCGCGCGGGAAGTGGTAATTTCGCGAACGTTTTCAAAGACAATGCCGAACGTCCTCGAACAGCCCGCGCTCATTCACGGGAACGCTTCCCGTGAAGATGCACTTTCTTCGCTTTTCCGAATTTTCGAAGCGCATGCCGATGCGTCTGCGCTTGACGCGATGAAAGCGGCGGCAACGGAGCGGGAACGCACGTCTTCCACGTTCTTGGGTCGCGGGCTCGCGCTCCCGCACGGACGCACGGAGAGTTTCGACGAAATTTCGATCGCGGTCGGCGTTTCCGATGACGGCATTCCGTGGCCGGACGAAGCGAGCCGCGCGCACCTTGTGCTTTTGCTCGGCGTTCCCGCCGCGATGATTCGAGATTATCTTTTGCTGATGCAAAAAATTTTGCGTTGGCACAAAGATACGAAAACGCTCGACGCGGACGGTCGCGTGTTGGACGCCGCCGCGCTGATTGCTGAGTTGAAATCCGTCGTTGCCTAAGTCCGAATTTTCGAGAAATGTCCGCCGAGCCCGAAATCGCCGCTTCCGCCGCCACGTCCGGCGTTCCCGCCGAAAAAAAGTTTTCGCGCCGGATTTTGCTCGGATTGGAATTGCGCGAAAAAATTCGGCTCGGCGATACGCAGCTGATTTACATTTGGGCGCTGTGTGCGGGATTTATCGGCGCGTTGTCGGCGCTGGCGTTCGGTTTTTGCGTGAACTGCGTTCAGGATTTGCTCACGGGAACGCACGGGCTGTCGCAGGTCGCGGCGTTTGCGTCTTTGGAAAAATGGCATTGCGTGCTCGTTCCCGCAGTCGGCGGATTGCTCGCGGGCGCGACGTTGCTTTTCATGCACAAATTCGTTCCCGTGAAAGCGACGGAATACATGGAAGCGATTGCGCTCGGCGACGGCTATGTGCCGCCGAAACCGAGCTTGTTGCGAAGCCTTTCCGCCGTGTTCACGATCGGTTCCGGCGCGGCAATCGGGCGCGAAGGTCCGCTGATTCAAACCTCGGCGTGCGCGGCTTCGTGGTTGGGTTCAAAATTTAATCTGCCGCCGCCGCGGCTTCGGCTCGTGGTGGCGTGCGCGGCGGCTTCGGCGATGGCGGCAACGTTTCACACGCCGCTTTCGGGCGGACTTTTCGTCGGCGAAATCGTGCTCGGCGCGCTGACCTTGGATTTCCTCGCACCGCTGTTGGTGGCGAGTTGCGCGGGGTATCTGACGCTGAGTTTGCTCGGCGCGGTCGATCCGATTTATCACGTTTCCGGCGAAGTCGGATTCGGTTCGAATCATTTGGTCGTTGCGCTGAGTTGCATTGCGCTCGGCGTTGTCGCGGCACTCGCGGCAAACGCGTGGCTTTGGCTTCTGAAAAAAGCGCGGCGCCTGCTCAACGGTCGGCATTCGATGTTGCCCGTGCGCCTTGCGCTCGCGGGAGCGCTTTGCGGCGTCGCGGCGATATTTTTCCCGGAAATTACGGGCAACGGCTACAACATGATTCGCGGGATCGTGGCATCGCAATTTTCGCCGGAACACGCGGCGTTGTTGCTGGCGTTGAAAATCGGAATCGTCGCCTGCGTTTTCGGCGTGGGAACGGTCGGCGGGGCGCTGACACCGAGTTTGACGATCGGGACGTTTATCGGATTTCTTTTTTCCGCGCTGATGACGCGCCTCGGCGTTCCCGGCGATCACGCAATCGCGTATTCGCTCGTCGGAATGGCGGCGTTTTTCACGACGGCGGCAAATGCGCCGATGACATCGTTGCTGCTCGTGGTCGAATTTACGCTCGCGGGAACGCTGATGTTCCCGCTGATTATCGGCGTTGTCGTTTCGCACGGCGTCGCGCGTTTTTTGCGCACGGAATCGATGTATCACGATTCCCTCGCCGCGGGACCGCGAAGCATTTTTTCAAAACCGCTCGACGATGTGCGCTTGCTGGAAATCGCTCGCCGACAGCCGCCGACGGTGCGTCCGGACGATAATTTCGGCACGGTCGCAAACGTGCTCATTCGCCACCCGTCGCAAACGATTTTCATCACGGACGGGAACGGCGAATATCGCGGTGCAATCGTTTCGTCGGACATTTTGCAGTTCGCGCAGACAAAGGAGCTCGCTGCGGCAATTATCGCGATCGATGTTTCGCGCGACAGCCTTCCCGTGCTTTTGCCGGAGATGAAATTGCCCGACGCGTTGAAGATTTTTGCCTCGCACAAACAGGAGGATTCGCTCGCGCTCGTGGAAGATTCCGTTTCAAAAAAATTGCTCGGCGTCGTGAATCGCTCCGACCTTTATCTCGCCGTCGGCGAAATCATGCGCCGCGAAAAAGTGCGCTAACGGATTTTAAAACTCCGCCTCTAAGCCGTCCCAACCGAGTTCTACGCCGGGCGGGAGCGTGGCGGAATCGCGGGCGTAATCGACGCGAAACGTCATGTGCGTGAAAATCGTGCGCTTGGCGCGAATCGCTTTCGCGGCGGCGAGCGCCTGTTCGAAACAAAGATGTGTCGGGTGCGGTTGCCGATGCAGAGCGTCGATGACGAGCACGTCGGCGTCCCGCGCAATCTCGATCGCTTCGGCGGGAACGTCGCTGCAATCCGTGTAGTAGGCGAGTTTTGCGCCGGTTGCTTTTTCGGTGAAAACCGTTCCGAGGGAAACGAATCGCGAACCGTGCGGGAGAATCGTCGTTTGCACGCGCGTTCCGCAAGGCAAGGTCATTTCGCGCGGCGCGAGCCGCGGCGTGAGCGCAACATAGCCGCGCACGGAGTGTTCCCGCAACGCGTAGGGAAAAATCGCTTCGACGCGCGCCTTGCCTTCGGGCGTTGTCCAAACGGGAATGGCGGCACCGTCGCGAAGATCGCAAAAACGCCGCAAATCGTCCATGCCGAGAATGTGATCGGAATGCCCGTGCGTGAGAAAAAAATAATCGACCGCGGGAACGCCGAAATTCAGACACGCGAGGCGAAATTCCGGTCCCGCGTCGATTTGGATATGCGCGCCGTCGCAGACAAGATGCGCGCAGGAACGGTTGCGCCGATTTTTCGGTTCGGACAAATCGAGCCCGTCGTTCGGGTGTCCGATGAGCGGGACGCCCTGCGACGTTCCCGTGCCGAGGAGAAGAAGTTTCATTGCGAATTGCGAAAATTTTTTCCGCCGATTATGCACGCGCACAAAAAAATTGCGAACGACGATTTCGCGGGAACGCGAGAAAATCGGGATTTGATTTCGTTCCCGCGGACGAATAATTTTCCCCGCATCATGAAATTCACGAAAATGCACAGCGCCGGGAACGACTACGTTTACGTGAACGGCTTCGAAGAAAAAATTTCAGATTTTCACGCGCTCGCGGAGGAAATCAGCCATCGGCATTTCGGCGTCGGCTCGGACGGGCTCGTCGTCGTGCTCCCGTCAAAAACCTGCGATTTTCGCATGCGCATGTTCAACTCCGACGGCTCGGAAGCGGAAATGTGCGGGAACGCATCGTGTTCCATCGGAAAATTTGTTTTCGACAACGGGCTGACAACGAAGCGCGAATTCACGCTCGAGACGCTCGGCGGCATCAAGCACATCACGCTGGGCGAGGGCGATGCAAAGCGGCGGCAGGTTTCCGTGGACATGGGCGAGCCGATTCTCGACGCGGAAAAAATTCCCGTAATCGCTCCCGCATCGCCGGTGATTGATTTGCCGTTTGAAATCGACGGGCGGACGTGGCTTGCGACTTGCGTTTCGATGGGCAATCCGCACGCGGTGATTTTCACGGACGGCGTTTCCGAATTGGATTTGCCGAAAATCGGACCGAAGTTCGAACATCACCCGGCGTTCCCGCGCCGCACGAATACGGAATTCATCGAAGTGCTTTCGCGGGATCATTTCAAAATGCGCGTTTGGGAACGCGGCGCGGGCGAAACTTTCGCATGCGGCACGGGCGCGTGCGCATCCGTCACGGCGGGCGTGCTGAAAGGACTTTGCGACCGCAAAGTGCGCATCGATCTGCTCGGCGGACGCCTCGATATCGAATGGCGCGAATCCGATAACCGCTTGCTCCTGACCGGATTCCCCGTAACCGTGTTCACGGGAACGTGGTGAATTCCCGCGGGAACGCTATCGGCGATAGTGGCTCTTGCAGGAGAGAATTTCGAGCTGGTCGTCGGTCGGTTTATAGACAATCCTGTCGCAGGAATTGATGCGGCGGCTCCAATAGCCGGCGAGGTCGTGTTTGAGCGGCTCGGGTTGCCCATCGCCGTTGAACGGAGATCTCACGCACTGTTTGATAAGCGCGATGATTTTCCTGTAGGTCTTTTTATCGGTTTCTCCCCATTCGAGAAACTCTTCCCACGCGCTTTTGTGCCAAGCGATTTTCACAGCTCGTCGGAGTTGGTGACAACGCGATTTTTTGCGCTCTTCATTTCAGCGGCGCGTTTTTTCAACTCGGCAAGATTGCGTTTGGAATAAAACGGATCCGGTGCGGACACAGTGAACGGGAATGCGCGTTCGGCAAGCATTTTGCGTACGAAAATGCTGACCGCTGCAGAGGGCGTGACACCGATTTCTCGGCAGACTTCGCCGAATCCGATTCGGATTGATTTGTCCATTCTAACAGAAAGCGTCGTGTCCATGATGTAATATGTTGCAATGTTTTTGTATTACGTCAACACGATACTTTGTTTCGCGGGAACGCGCTTTTCGCGAGAAATTTTGCGAAAGCGGGAGAATCGTTGAGACAGGGAACGAGCGTGAACGCGTTCCCGCCGGCAGCGAGAAAAATTTCGCGTCCGCGCACGCCGAGTTCTTCGAGCGTTTCGAGACAATCGGCGACAAAGCCCGGCGCGACAACGGCAACGCGTTTTGCGCCCTCGGCGGGCAGGGCGCGGAGCCGTTCTTCCGTCGCGGGAGCGAGCCATTTTCTGTGCCCGACTCGCGACTGAAACACGACTTCGACGCGTTCCCTCGGGAGCGCGAGCGCCGCGGCGAGTAGCTCGGCGGTCGTTCGGCATTCGCGGGCGTAATTGCGCGCCTCGGGCGCGGATTCGGGCAACGCGTGAAACGAGATCAAAAGTTTGTCGAACGCGTTCCCGCGCAACGTTTCCGCAGTTTTTTCGGCGAGGGCGGCGATGTAGGCGCTTTCTTTGAAAAACGGTTCGGCGAAACGAAGTCCGACGGACGGCGCAATTTTTGAAAAAACTTTTCGCGCGTGTTGAATCGCCGTGCCGCGCGAGGATTCCGCACTTTGCGGGAAAAGCGGAATCGCGAAAACGTCCCGCGTTCCCGCGGCGAGCAGTTCCCGCGCGGCGGATTCGAGATTCGGCGCGCCGTAGCGCATCGCGGCGAGCACGCGAATTTCTCCGCCGAGTTCCGCCGCAACGCGTTCCCGCAAACGTTCCGTTTCAACGGCGAGCGGCGAGCCTTCCCGCGTCCAAATTTTCGCGTAGCGCGCGGCGGATTTTTTCGCACGAAACGGAAGCACGACGAGCCGAAGCAAAAGCGCACGCACAATCGCAGGCAACGGAACAACGCACGGATCGTTTAGAAATTCGCGCAAAAACGCGCGCACGGCGGGAACGGTCGGCGCAGACGGAGATCCGAGATTGATCAGCAACAACGCGCGGCGCGCGGGTTCACCGGATGTGAACGACGCACTCATAAATCGCCGGACCGAGAATTTCCAGCGACGAGCGAATGCCGTCGGGCGTTCCCGGCAGGTTGACAATCAGCGCGTGGCTACGAATGCCCGCCGTCACGCGAAGCAACACCGCCGTCTTCGTCGTTTCATAATATTTCATGCGAAGAATTTCTCCGAAACCGGGAAGCTCTTTTTCGATGACGAGCCGCGTCGCCTCGGGCGTAACGTCGCGGCGGAGCGGTCCCGTGCCGCCGGCGGTGAGCACGAGCGTGCAGCCTTCGTCGTCCACGAGCGAGCGAATGGCATCTGCGATGCGATTGCGGTCGTGCCCGACAACACGCGTAACAAATTCGATATCCTCTCCGAGCAGATCGATGAGCTGCTTTTCGATTTCGATTCCGCTGAGGTCCGGAGCTTGCCCGGAGTGCGCGCGGTTGCTGATGGTAAGACGGCCGATTCTCAACATGACGTTCGGAATTATGCGTGGCTTTCCCGTCGAGGAAAACGAAAAAAATCGGCGGCCTGGAGAACTGGGGTACCGGTTGACTGGCGGACTGGTCTACTGGTTGGCTGGTGAAGTGTGATTTTTGCCGTAGGCAAAAATCAGCACGATGCTCCTAAACTCCTCAACCTTTTCAACTCCTCAACTTTTTTGTCGCAGGCAAAAAAACCGTTCCCGCGAACCACGGGAACGGCTTTCTC
>CAVEBA010000090.1:0-7652 GCA_963613695.1 Sphaerochaetaceae bacterium | reverse complement strand
AGTTGATTCGGCGCGTTGCGCCTGTTGATTCCCGCTTCGCGGGAGAGGAGGTTTTCAGTGAATAATTAATAGTGAATAGTGAATAACGCTCACCTTAAATTTTTGCCGAAGGCAAAAATCCGCACTTCTTCCTAATTTCTAATTCCTAATTCCTAATTTCCCACTCCCTTTAAGCATTAAGCCATAAGCTTTAAGCTTTTTTGCCGAAGGCAAAAATCCCGCACGATACTCCTAAACTCCTCAACCTTCTCAACTCCTCAACTCTCCACCATACACCCTCCACCTTCCACCCTCCACCTTTCTGCCTACGGCAGAAACGGGACTTTCAGCATGATTGTTCCGCTTGAGTAGGGCGCGATTTCGTAAGGATTGAAGATGAACACGACGCCGTCGGGCTCGATTGCGAAATTTTCGTGCGGAGCGGGTTTCGGGAAAAATCCGTTTGCGGGAACGTCGGCGTTTTTTGCCGCTTCGCGTTCGAGAATTTTCGCGAGTGCGGGTTCGAAGCCGGGTTTGAAAATGTCGCGAAGCGTGATTCGCGTTCCCGTGCGCGGATCAAAATTCAGCACGTGCAATTCATGGCTCGGGTGCGCGCCGCCGAAAAATTGCACGGTGCGAATTTCGTAAACGAGCAGCTCCGGCGTGGCGCGGCGCACCGTTCCCGCGATTGAAATTTCGTTTTCCGTGCAGACGGGTTCTTCGCCGGCGGTGTAAATTTCCGTTTGGCGAGCGCGAAAATTTTTGACTTCGTCGGCAACGAATCGGCGAATGCCGTTTGCGAAATTTTCCGCGCCGGCGTTTGTCGCGTTCCCGCAAGCGGACAACGCCGTGCGGAGAATTTCAGCGTTGATGCGGCGCGCGGCTTCCGCGTTCCCGTCGGCGGCGACGTAGGGCAAATCGATACGGACGCGCAATTCCGTTTTTTCAAAAACGGAGGATTCCGTCAGCGAAAATGTCGAGAAGCTGACGGCGGGCGCGGGAACGCTCGGCGGCTCGACGGATGCGCATGCGGCGCAAAATACAAGCGCGAGCGCGACGGGAACGAGGGAGTTCATTATGAAAATTAGAAATTAGAAGTTAGAAATTAGAAAGATTTCTTCCTCATTCCTAATTTCTAATTCCTAATTTCTCCGTCCTCTCATCCTTCGATTTTTTCGGCGAGGAACGCGACGAGTTCGTCTTCCGTCATGCGCACCTGTTGCAGCGTGTCGCGGTCGCGGAGCGTAACTTTGCCGTCTTTTTCGATGGTGTCGAAGTCGATCGTGATCCCGTAGGGCGTGCCGATTTCGTCTTGGCGGCGATAGCGTCTGCCGATTGCGCCGGCGGCGTCGTAGAAAACGTTCCAACGGCGTTTGAGTCGGCGGTAAAGCGCTTCGGCGCGCGCGACGAGTTCCGGTTTGTTTTTCACGAGCGGGAACACGGCGGCTTTGTAGGGCGCGAGACGCGGGTGCAGTTTGAGCACGAGGCGTTTTTCGCCGTCCACTTCTTCTTCGCAATATGCGGCGGAAAGCACGGCGAGGAAAATGCGATCCACGCCGACGGACGGTTCGATGACGTGCGGCACGTATTTCTTTTTCGTCGCTTCGTCGAAATATTCCATCGACTTTCCGGAAACGGTCTGGTGCTGTGTGAGGTCAAAATCTCCGCGCGCGGCAACGCCCTGCAATTCCTGCACGCCGAAAGGAAATTCGAACATGATATCCGTCGTGCCCTTGGAGTAGTGGGCGAGTTTTTCTTTCGGGTGATTGTAGAGGGAAAGTTTTGTTTTCGGAATGCCGATCCCGTCGAACCAATCCATGCAGTATTCGATCCAGCCTTTGTGGAGCGCCTGCCAATCGGCATCGGGCGAGATGAAATATTCGATTTCCATCTGCTCGAATTCGCGGGAACGGAAAATGAAATTGCGCGGGTTGATTTCGTTGCGAAAAGCCTTGCCGACTTGCGCGATCCCGAACGGCACTTTCACGCGTCCGGTGTCCACGATATTTTTGAAATTGATGAAAATGCCCTGCGCGGTTTCGGGGCGCAGATAGGCGATTGCGGTTTCGTCGCGGAGCGCGCCAACGTAGGTTTGAAACATCATGTTGAACGCGCGCGGCGGCGTGAGCGAGCCGGGCTTTCCCGTCGCGGGCGAGGGAATGAGCGCGTATTCGTCGGGGCGCGCTTCGGTGTAATCTTTGAGCACGATCGGCGCGAGTTCGCCTTGCTTCGCGAGTTTGCGTTTCAGGTCGTGCGCCATTTCCTCCGCCTGCGCCTGCATACCTTCGTCTTCGAGCACGGAAACGTAGCCGATCGTTTCGCCGGCGACGATGACGGGCGCGAAGAAAAGTTGGTCGGCGCGGTAGCGCATTTTCGATTCCTTGCAGTCCACGAGCGGATCGGTGAAATTGTCCACGTGTCCGGACGCTTTCCACGTCATCGGGTGGTGAATAATCGTGGAATCGAGCCCGACGATATCGTCGCGGCGGTGCACCATATCTTTCCACCAAGCCTGTTTAATGTTGTTCTTGAGCTCGACGCCGAGCGGGCCGTAGTCGAAGAAGCCGTTGTAGCCGCCGTAAATGTCGGAGGATTGGAAAACGAATCCGCGGCGTTTGCACAGGTTGATGATGTCGTTCATCAAATTGGAGGAAGGTGATTTTTCGCTCATGTTCTTTTGTAAAAAAATTTACGGGAACGATATACGCGTTCCCGCGAAAAGTCGAGGGCGCTTCGGGTGTTTCGGAAGAAATGCTATCGCGTTTTTTCTCCGAATTTGTCCTGCAAACCGCTGTCCGCGTGCGTTCCCGCGAGCGCGGCGAGCACTTCGCCCGCGAGATAACACGAGCCGGCGACGACGATTGTTTCGCCGCGCGGCGTGGGCAACGCGCACGTTCCCGCGCGCGGGAAAAGCTCCGCCACGGAAGTTTCCGAAACTTCGCCGCGAAAATCCGCGGGAACGCAACGCGCCAACTCCGCAAACGTGCAGGCGCGTTCCTGATTCGGGCGAACGAAGTGGAGCGCCGACGCGTGTTTCGCAAAAACGGAAATCAGCGCGCGCGCGCGTTCCTCGCCGAGAACGCCCGTGACGATTTGCGGACGCGTTCCCGTCGCGGCAACGAGCGCGGCGAGCGAGCGATCGATTGCCGCTGCGCCTTCTTCGTTGTGCGCGACGTCGAGAATGATTGCGCGCCCGTCCGCGAGCGGAATTTTTTCCCAACGCGCGCGCCAGACCACGCTCGCGAGCGCATCGCGCGCCGCGGATTCGTCGAATCGCCGTCCCGTTTTTTCGAGAAAAATTTTTGCCGCGAGCCACGCCGTTCCCGCGTTCCCGCGCTGGTGTTCGCCGAAAAGATTCGTGCGCGGGAGCGCGTCCGCGTTCGGGAAAATTTCCCGCACGGAAACGACGTCCGCGCCGCGTTCCCGCGCCGTCGCGCGAATTTCTTCTTCCGCTTCGGACGGAAGTTTTCCGATAACTACGGGAACGCCGGGCTTGATGATGCCCGCTTTTTCGCGCGCGATTTCGCGCAGCGTGTTCCCGAGCATGTCCGTGTGATCGCGCCCGACGGAAGTGATTGCGCAGACTTCGGGAACGACGATATTCGTCGCGTCGAGCCGACCGCCCAAGCCGGTTTCGAGCACGGCGGCATCGCAGCGTTCCCGCGCGAAACGGCGAAACGCCATCGCGGTCATGAATTCGAAAAACGACGGATAATCTTCGTCGCCGGGCGCGCCGAAACGCGCGGCGATGCGGCGGAGCGTTTCCGTTTCGGCGAGAATTTCCGCGTCGGAAAGCGGTTCGCGATTCACCTGAATGCGTTCGCCGAGCTTGAGCAGATGCGGCGAAGTGTAAAGCCCGACGCGCAATCCGTGCGCGCGCAAAATGTTTTCGAGCATCGCCGCCGTGGAGCCTTTCCCGTTCGTTCCCGCGAGGTGCAGGCTCGGAAAATTTTTCTGCGGTTCGTCGAGCGCTTCGGCGAGCAGTCGCATGCGGTCGATCCCGAATTTGCTTCCGTGATTGCGCAGTGCGCAAAGCTCTTCGAGCGTTCCCGCGTCCGTCGTTTTTTTGTTCATCGCTCACGAAAGTAGAAGACGGAACGCGGAAAATTGGAAGCGGAAAAAACGCTCGGCGCTTTCGCGCTTGCGGGCGCGCGCGGGAATTTGTTTTTATCGTTTCATCGTGAAAAAAATCCTTTTTGCACTCGCAGCGATGAGCACGTTTTCTTTCCCGTCCCCCGAAACTTACGGACAAGCTTTACCCAAGGCGACCGCCGTTCCCGCAAACGCGTCGCACGCCGAAGTTTCCGAAAACGGCGAGCTTTTCAATCTGATTACGCTCGCGGATTTGACGCTCTACCGCAATCCGGCGGACGTCGCCGCCGCCGCTTCGCGACTGCTCGAAAAAACGGACATCATCACGGACGAAAAACTTCGCATCTCCGTGCGGCTTTCGCTCGCAGAAGCTTCCGCCGAACCGGAAAAATTTCCCGAAATCCGCGCTCGGCATTTTAAGAAAATTTCCGCGCGTTTTACGGATATCGCCGACGAAGCGCGCAAAAATAAAAACTACAAGGCGGCGCTGAATGCCGCGCAAATCGCCGCGCGCGCGGATCCGCGCAATTGCCGCGCGCGTCTCATTCTCGCGTCGCTCGTGGACGCTTACGGCGGCGATACCGCGACCGCGCTGAAACTCATGCACGCCGGGCTGAAATTTATCGATTTGGACGCGCCCGTGACCGAGGCGTATTTCTCAAAATATTTCGAGATGCTTTCCGAGCTGCAACAGGATTTTGTCGCTTCCGAGCAGGCGGAAAAAATTCTCAAAAATCCGAACGTTCCCGCGGGGACGCGCCGGCTCGTCGCGCTCGCGGGAGCATTTGCGCTCTACAATCGCGGGAACTATTCGGACGCGCTCGCGCTGATCGCGCGGGAACGTCTCGACGATTCCGTGCAGGCGCGGATTCTTCGCGCGCGTTGCATTTTCGCTTCGGGCGACGTTCCCGCCGCAATCGAGTTGCTCGAAAAAAGTATCGGCGAATTCCCCGCAGACAAACGCGAACCGATTTTCAATCAGCTTTCGCGATTTTTCTCGGAAACGGGCGATTACAAGTCCGTGCTCGCCGTCGCAAAACGCCAACTCGAAGAAAATCCCGACGTGCTCGGTCCGCGCTTGCGCCGGCTTTTTGCTTACGACAAACTCGGCGATGCCGAAGCGTTCAAAACCGAGCTCGACGCGATTTTCGCGCAGTTTTCGATGTCGCAAAGCGCACTCGTCGCGCTCTCGAATTTTGCGGCGGAGCAGGGCATGCCCGAGCTTGCGTTGCGTTGCCTTGAAACGGCGCAGGCGCGACATTTTGAGCGCGGGCTTTTTGTCGCGGCGGCGGTGGAATCGCTCGTTGCGGCGAATCGTCCGCAGGAAGCGATTTCCGCTTACGTGCAGTCTTCCGGCTCGGATCCGAGCGTGTTTGACGAATTTCGCACGGTGATTTCCGCCGTGCTCGCGTCCGCTTATGCGGAAGCCGCAAAGCTCGAAAGCGATCCCGAAAAATCGGAAGCGCTTCGCGCAAATTCGGAAACGCTGTTGAACGAATTTTTAGAAAACAAGGCGGTTACGCCGGAAAATTATCTCGCCGTCGTGCGGCATTTTCGTCGCATCGGGCGCGACGATCTCGCCGGGCGCGTTGCCGCGTCGGCGCTTCGCGCGTTCCCGTGGCATTCGCAAATTCGCGCGGATTGGCTTTCGTTGCAGTTCGCGTTGCCGGGCGCACTTTCGCGCGTCAACATTCCCGCCGAAATTCGCACGCTCGCGCAGATGCGCCGCCCCGATCCCGCGATTTGGAAAGAAGCGCTCGCGTGGCTCGACGCGCTCGACGCCGCCGCTCCCGCGGGAACGGTTTCCGGCGGCGGCTGGGGCGCTCCCGCAAACGCGCCCGCCGTTCCCGCGCAGGAACGCGCGCAACTGCGCAAAATTCTCGCGCCGTTGGTCGCGCACCGCTGATTTTTTTTCGTTTCAAAAAAATAAAAAAATGCTTTCGCAAACGCAGGCGGCGCTGATTCTCAACGGGCTTTCGGGCATCGGTCCGATTGCGTGCCGCCGCTTGCGCGATGCGTTCGGCGGCGATCTCGTCGCCGTGCTTTCTGCGGAAAAATCCGCGCTGTTTGCCGTTCCCGGAATCGGACGAACGCTCGGCGAAAAAATCGCGGCGTGGCGCACGGAATTTGATTTGGAAAAAGAGGAACGCGCACTCGCGGCGCACGGCGCAAAATTCATAACGTGCGAAGATTCGGCGTTCCCGCCGCTGTTGCGGGAAATTCCGGATCCGCCCATCGGACTTTACGTGCGCGGGAACGCCGCCGTGCTCGAATCCGCAAAAACGCTCGGCATCGTCGGCACACGCCGCGCTTCGCTTTACGGCACGACAAATGCGCACCGCATCGCGCGCGACCTCGCCGCCGCCGGACAATGCATCGTCAGCGGCGGCGCTCGCGGGATCGATACCGCCGCGCACACGGGCGCGCTCGACGCTCCCGGCGCGACCGTCGCCGTGCTCGGTTGCGGGATCGACATCGTTTATCCGCCGGAAAATCTCGAGCTGTTTTCGCGCATCGTCGCATCGGACGGCGCAGTCGTCAGCGAATTTCCTTTCGGGAAAAAAGCGGATCGGCGCTCGTTCCCGCAGCGCAATCGCATCATCGCGGGAATGTGCGCGGGCGTGCTCGTCGTTGAATCCGACATTGCGGGCGGGAGCATCATCACCGCGAATTTTGCCGCGGAATGCGGACGCACGGTTTTCGCGTTGCCCGGGCGCGTCGAACAGGCGGGCTCGCGCGGTTGCCACAAACTGATTCGCGAAGGCGCAACGCTCGCCGCGTCCGCCACGGACATTCTCGAAGATTTCGCGGGAACGCCCGTTCAGCAAATGCTCTCGCTCGAAAATTCCATCGCGGGAACGGCTTCCGCGTCCGGCGGGAACGATGCGTTTTCGCCCGAGGCAAAAAAAATTCTTTCCGCGCTCGGCGAAGGCGTCGCGCTTTCTCCGGACGCGCTCGTCGAACGCACGGAATTGCCGTTCCCGCTCGTTTCCGCGACATTGCTTTTGCTCGAGCTCGAATCGCGCGTCGTTCGCAAGGCGGACGGAAGCTATGAGGTGGTTTGAATTTCAGTGAATAATTAATGGTGAATAGTGAATAACGCTCACCTCATTTTTGCCGTAGGCAAAAACAGATTTCACCAGTAGGCCAGTTCTCCAGCCCACCAGCCCGCCGGTTTTTTTTACCGGTATTCGTTCCTTCGTGGTTTAATTTACGGATTCAAATTTCGTTGACGGGAGTCCGTCAATGACGTAGTATGCCGACAATGGAAGAAAAACTTTTTAATGACCTGCTTGAGAGCGTTCGGCAGATGAAGGCGATTCGTTCGGGAAAGATGAAGCCCGCGAAGGTTTCAAAGCTTGAAAAAAACGAAATCACGGACGTAAGGCACAAGCTCAATATGACTCAAACGCAATTTGCGATGGCGTTCGGAATAAGCGTGTCCACTCTGCGAAACTGGGAGCAAGGACATCGAAATCCGACGGGAGCCGCCGTTACGCTCATAAAAGTTGCAAAAAAACATCCGGATGCCGTGCTTGAAGCGGTGCTCGCGTAGTTTTTTTATTTTTTGAACCGGCAAG
>CAVEBA010000089.1:0-7781 GCA_963613695.1 Sphaerochaetaceae bacterium | reverse complement strand
CTACTCGGAAATACAACGAGTACATTGAAAACAACGGTCTTAAATTGCCGACTTCTACGGAAACTCCTGCGCAGAAAGCGGCGACGAACAAGGAGCGTTTTGAGAAAATCGTCGCGTGCTACAATGAGCTTTCCGCGAAAAAGGCGGAGACTACGCTGAAAGCGGCATGCGCTACGGAAGCTTCCGCGCGTGCGAAATTTACGGCGGATTTCGGGAGCGTCAAAAATCTCGGCGGCACGTCGATGCTGACGGACGATGACAACGAAGAAATTGACAAGGTGCTCGGTGAATACGGCATCGCGCTCGAAAGCGGGGACGAAAGCGAAATCGAGTCGAAGCTCACCGCCGTTGTCGATCTCTACAACGAGCTCGCGGCGCGGAAAACGACGATTTCGAACAAGGCGCTTTTCGCCGGAATTTCCGCGCCCGGCGCGTTTGCGAATTCCGTCACGACGGACGGCGCGTTGGTCAATGCGTCGTGGGTCGACGATCTCGCATTCGCGGGAACGCTCACCGCGACTTCGCTCACGAAAGTCGGCGACAATACGCTGACGCTCACGGGAACGCTCAATGTTTCCGGAATCAGCGTGCAGGCGGGAACGCTCTCCGTGCTCGCCGCGAAGTTGCCGTCGAGCCTTTCCGGCGGGATCTCCGTCGATCGCAACGCAACGTTTGCCGTCGAAACGAGCGGCACGGGAACGACAACGTTCGGCTACACCGTTTCCGGGCTCGGCAATTTCGTAAAACGCGGGAGCGGCAAACTCATTCTTTCCGAAAACGTGCGCTACTCGGGCACGACCACGGTCGAGGCGGGCACGTTGCAGATGACGCTTCGCAATCCCGAAACGGATTCCGACGGCACGCACGTTCCCGCGCAGGGCAATATTTATGTGACGGGTGACGGCGCCGGGCTCATTTTCGCGCAGGATGCGGACGAAGACGTGGAGTGGACTTCCGCGCTCACCGTCAGCGGCGAGAACGCTTCAATTGAAAAAACGGGCGCGGACACGCTGAAAATTTCGGGCGCGAGCACATTTTCCGCGCAGGCGGACTTGATCGTTTCCGCGGGAACGCTCGCGTTTACGGGCGCGCTCGAGACAAGCGATAAGCTCTCCGCGACCATCGCCACGGGCGCCACGCTTTCGCTCGCAAAATTTACCCTCACGGAAAACGGCTCCGTATCTTTCTCCGGGAACGGCGCACTCGAAATCGCCGCGGACGGAACAACGTCCGTCGCGCTCAACGGCGACGGACAATCGGTTGTCGGAACCGTTTCCGCAAACGGGAACGGCATCGCGCTCGATACCGCGTTCACGGGAACGGTGCTCGTGTCGAGCGGCGACCTCGCGCTTTCCGGCGATTCGCTGTTTGACTACGCGCGCGGCATCACCGTCGCTTCCGGCGCCACGCTTTCCGTCGCGGCGGATTCTGCGCAATCGGTGAAACAGATTTCCGGCGCGGGCACAATTTCGCTCGCGGGAACGCTTGCCGTGTCGAACGACGATTCCGGCGAACGCATCGCGTGGGATTACACCTCGACGGGTTCCTACATTTACGACGAGGGCAAACTTTTCTCCGCATCGCCGTTCACGGGAACGGTCGACGGCGAGGGCACGCTTCAAATCGCGGGGCAGGGCTTTACGCAATTGCAGGGAACGGTCAAGTCCGCCGTGGAAATTTCCGGCGGCGGTCAGCTCGTCATCGCCGCAGACGCCGCCAAAACGCTTTACGATGAAAGCAAAACGATTTCCGTCGACGGCGTTTCCGCCTACTACACGGACGCGCAGGGTCGGCGGGTTTGCGGCGCGGCTTCTACGCCGTCGAGCGATGATCCGAGCGCCAATGCCGCCGGAAATTTTGCCACAGACATTTCGGCGGAAAGAGCCGACACATTCTACGCGGACAGCCAATACGTGCCGCGCAATCTCACGGCGTATTACACCGACGATAGCGGGAACAAGGTGAGTGTTTCCGCCGCGAACGTGATCGTCGATACGGACGGCAAGCTGATCGACAAGACCAGCCGTCGCGAAGTTACGGTTTCCGCGACGGAATGGGATTACGTTCCCGATGACGACACCGGCAAAATTTCCGCAAACTGGACGGTTCTCGACGCGGACGGGAACATCGTGGAAGATCCGGCAACGACGATTATTTGGTCTGCAACGGATAAAAAATTTGTGCTTAGCTCCGACTACACCGCCGGCTATCGCTGGTTGGTTGAAGTAACGGCGGACGACGGCACGGTTTCCTACGTTCCCGCCGATTTGTCCGAAGTGACGGCGCACGTGAACGCCAGCGAAGTGATTCTTTCTGCGGACGATTCCTCGACGGCCGTTTCGCTCGATTCGGGAACGCTGTCGTTCTCGAACGGCGGAATGCTCGGCAAGGTCGGCGACGGCACGCTCAGCATCGCCGCATCGGATATCGCGGATTGCGGCGGCGTCAACGTCTACGAAGGCACGCTCGCATTGACCACCGAGACGGGCGGTGATTGGGTTTTCTCCGAAGACAATATCGCACACGTTGCGCTCGGCGCCGTGCTTTCTTACGAGGTTGAAACGGGGATTACTCCGGACTTTACGACCGTTTACGGGAGCGGCACGCTCGAGCTTACGGGCTACGGTGAATTCAACATTTCCGGGGACGACGGCTCTCAGAACGTGTTGCCGACAACGAATCCCGGCGGCGACGATGACGGCAAATTCTTCAACGGCGATATTCGCTTCAACGGTTCGTTCGATGTTTCCGTTTCCGACGTGACGATTCCCTCGGTCAGCACGGGAACGGACGTTACGCTCACAATGAGCGATGTCACGGTTCAGCAGTTGCGAAATTCCGAAATTCTCGGCGAATTTTATGTGGGCGGCGACGTGAACGTTGTCGGTGAAAAATCCGCGTCCGGGCTCGCGACGGGCAGCGCTTCCCGCCGCATCGCCGTGGACTCGGTTGACATCGGGGGCAACGGGAGCCTTACGCTGAAAAACATCGGCTTCGGCGCGAACGTGGACGGCGATTTCACCGTTCTCGTCGACAAAACTTCGGTGTCGAACGCATTTTACTACGGGCTGACGGAAGATATCTCGTCCGACGAATCGCGGATTGATTTTGACGTGGACATTGCTCCGAACGATCCCGCCGGCACGACGGCGCTCAAGAATTTGAGTCTGATTCAGTCGTCCGAGATCGGCACATCGGACGGATACACGTGGACGATTGATGCTGCGAACCTTTCTTCGGCGGGAAGCACGGACCGCGACAGCGTTTTCGGCGTGACGAAAACCGTTTACTCCCAACTCAAGAAAAACAACGGCAAGCTCTACATCGGCGTCGAAGCGGGAACGATGGCGCTGGAGAATCTTGCCGAATTCACGGGAACGACGGCAAACGGCGTGAGCATCGATTTGCTCACGCTTCGCAGCACCGTTCGCGACACGGCGGGAACGCTCGAAATCGTCGGCGATTCCGCCGCGACGCTGAGCAAAACGATTTCCGGCACCGGAAGCGTCGTGTTCTCCGGCGATGCGGTAACGACCGTTACGGCAAAGCAAACCTATCTCGGCAAGACGACGATTTCCGGCACGGCGAATTTCTCCGGCGCGGGCAAGGAAAATCATTCTTCCGAATTCACCGTTGCGAGCACGGGAACGCTCATCGGCGGCGTAACGCTGGTCGGGCGCGAAGTCGCCTGCACGGGTTCGATCGTGCGCAACATGAACGATTCGGGCACGGCGGGAACGGCAACGCTCAAACTTTCGCTCACCGATCCTCGGCTTCCCGATTCCGTCGTGCTTCAGATGGAAGTCTCAAGCGCCGGCGAGGTAAAGAAATCTTCCGTTTATTCCGCGGCAACGTTGGAAAAACTCGGCGTAACGGTGGACTCCGTTGCCTCCGCCGTCAGCGACGGCACGGTCGAAGTCAAAATCACGGACAGCGCACTCGGCGAAACGTATTCCGTTTTCGTTCCCGTGGACACTTCCGCGTTCCCGAAAAAAGTCGGCGAAACTGCGACTTACGCGAGCTCCGCGCTCGGCGTGAAAACGACTTTCGTTCTCGAAAGCGGCGCAACGTGGCAGGCGAATATCGCTTCCGGCGACGGCGTTGTCGCCGATCTCGCCGTGATTAAAGACGGCGCGAAAATCGTCCTCGACGGGCTGGATTCCGCTTCTGCGCTCGGCAAGAAGTTGACGCTCATCACCGCGTCCGAAATCAGCGACGGCACGAGTTCTTCTTCCTCCTCCTCGGGAACGGGCGCGGGAACGGCGTCCGTGTTCGACACGACGGCGGGAACGTCTTCCTACGAAATTTCCGAAATCGTCGCGGATGCGATTCGCAAAGGTGGCGTTGCCGACGGGCAGGAAGTGATGGTCTTTACGGACACGGACGGGAACGTCAGCGTGCGGCGAATCATTTCGGATTTCTCGGCGCTCAACGTCGATTATTCCCGCGGAATTTCCAAGAGCTTCCTCTCCGCGCTTTCGGCGATTTCCTCGTATGAGGGACAGGCGACAGGCGGCGTGTTAAACGCGGACGGCATCGACGCCGGAAAGGGCAAAGATCTTTTCTTCGCGTTGAACAGCCTGACGGCGGGAGCGCTCGCGGATGAGGTAGATCGGCTTTCGCCGAACGCCTTTGCTTCGATGTTGGCGATGCCGGCGGCGGCGTTCCATTCCGATGTCGCGCGCATTCACGAGCGTCTCGACCAACGTCGCTACGACGGCGCAAATCCCTTGCGGGAAACGGGCGAATATGAATTTTTCGTGTTCGCGCAAAGCGATTTGGCGGAAAACGGGAGCTCAAAGGACGCGCCGATTTTCGATTACAACCTTTACGGCGCCGTTGCCGGCTTCGACTGGAAACCGGATTTCGAGACCACGCTCGGGCTCGCGCTCGGCTATTCCTACGGGAAGGCGAAAATTCACGGCGGCGGAAAAATCAACATGGACGACATGCGCATCACCGCGTTTGCCGGACGTCTCTTCGGGAGCTTCTATCTCGACGGCGGCGTGCAGGCGGGCATGGGCACGTTCGATTCCCGCCGCTCCTCCGTCGCGGGAACGACGAGCGGCGATACGAACTCGCTTTTCGCGGGAGCGTTCGTCACGTTCGGCTCCGTGTATTCCGTTTGGCAGGATAAGCGTAGCGGCGAGGGACTTTACTTCACGCCGAGCGTCGGATTGAGCTATTTCCACACGAGCATCGACGGTTTCCGCGAAAGCGGCACCGCCGGCTTGGATACGGACGACATGGACGGCGACAGCCTTCGCGCCCGCCTCGCACTCGGCTTGCAATGGGTCATTCCCGGCGACGAGTGGACGTGGCGTCTCGGGCTCGAAGCCGCTTACGCACACGATTTCCTCGGCAAGGAAATGGACGCGGATTCGCGCTTCGTCGCCGGCGGATCGAAGTTCTCGACTACGGCGCGCGCGCTCCCGACGGACATCTTCTCGCTCACGCCGACGCTCAACGTGCAGGTTTCCGAGCGCGACAGCATCTGGCTCGGCTACGATTTGGAAATCGACACGGATTCGGGCGTTTCTCACGGCTTGAACGCGGGCTATCGCCACCGCTTCTGAGTTTTTTTCAAAAAGGTTTCATCAGCATTAACCACGATACAGGTTTTTTCCCCATGAGTTTTTCAAAACGCACATTGATTTCCGCCGCGCTTTTCCTCGGCACGGTCGCGGGAACGCCTTTCACCGCATTCGCGGAGGAATGGACGGACAACAAGGTGGGCAACATCACCGTGACGAGCGATCTCGAAATCGAAATCGCCAAAGGCAAGGCCTACACGTTCAGCGGCTCGTTCCTTTCGGAAAACGGTTCCTACGTTGACTCTCTAATCAATACCGGGGGAACGCCCGCGAGGGATACGCAGACGATTACGATTTCCGGCGGCGGCACCTTGCAATACACGGGCACGGCGGGTTCCGGCTACTACACGGACAGCTACCAAATGACCCGCGGGGACACCTACGAGGCCGTTATAGGGAATCGTATTTTTGATAAGTGGAGAAAATTCGACAGCTTCCTCTCCGCCGGTGTCTTTACGGGAACGGTAAAAGTTTCCGGCGAGGGAACGACGCTGAATCTTAAAGGGCAACTCGCGCAATACGTCTTGCTCTACGCCCCGACCACTCGCGACGCGAGCGACATCGCGACGGGGGCGTATAGCGAGCATTGGGGAGCGAACATCGAGCTTGAAGACGGCGCGACGCTTTCGTTCGAGAAATCCTCGTTGAATTTGAGTGATTCGGCTTTGTGGCAGAATCCGTTGGCAACTCGCGTGAACGCGTTGAATTTCGTCAAAAATCTGAAATCCGATGCTTCGAGCAAAATCGTTATCGGAACGGACAAAGGTTCCTACAATCGCATCGCATTTTACACGGACCGCGTCAATACCGACACTTCGACGATCGGGCGGCTTAGCGGGAACGGGCGAATTTACGTTGTCGGCGGCGGCTATGCGGCGTTCATCGGAGAATCCGAACTCAATTCGGGAACGGATACCACCGGCAACTTGTGGACGTCCGGGAATCGTCTCGCGGACGTTGTCATCAGCAATACCAGAACGTTTGTCGGCGTAAACATTTTCGACGGCACCGGGAGCGCGACTTCCGCCGCCGGACTCACCGTCATGTCCGACAAAGAAGCGCTCGCCGCCGCCGTGGATAACGTGTTCGCGGGAGCGACCGCCGTGCATCTCGGCACGGAAACCATCGTGTCAAGCGTTACGGGGTCTCCGACCGTAACCGCCGGAGCCGTCGTTGCAAGTGCCGGTGGCGCGTTTACGAACCTCTCCGTTTACGGGAACCAGATTTTCAACAATTTCCAGTCGCTTTGGCTGGAACGCTCCGAGCTGACCACCGATTACGATCTGTTCACGCTTCGCCTTTCCGAGCCTTACGTTTTTCATCATTGGGACTCGACCACCAACACCCTCTCTCCTTCCATGGGGATAATGACTTCCGTACGCGTGGGCGGCGGCTCCGTGCTCACGATCAATCAGGATGTCGGGCGCGACGGGCGTTATCGCGGGCAGATTGTAACTTCGCTCGGGCGCACCGCGTGGGAGTCCGATTACGAAGGCTTGGCGGACAACGGCGACGGGCTCGTCGTTAAGACCGGGAAAGGGAAAATTTTCTACGATCCGGCGTTTACGTCTCGCGGCACGCTTTCCCGTCTCCGCGTTGAGGACGGGACGTGGGTGTCTTCGCTCTCCGGTGCGGACGGTATGACGGTTCAAGTCGTCGGTGACGGCGTATTTGAAATTTTGGTCGATGCCGAAACGGATCAGATTTCGACGAACATCAAAGGAAGCGGTGATCTTTCGCTCTCGCGTTTCGTGCTTCTCGAGAACGGCTTGTCGGAGGATTCCGCGGCAAGTATCGGCACGGACGGTTGGGAACCGGAATATCGCAAGTATCTCGCCAATTATCTTGATTCCGGCGCGGCGGGCGTGCAGTTCACGAAAGAGCAGACGCAGTTCACGGGATCGATTATCGTCAACGACGGTTTGACGTTGAAGCTCGGCGAAGCGGACGAGGGTGCCAACAGCCCGAGTATTTTTTCTTCGGCGGAAAGCATCATTCTGCGGGGCGTGGATATTTCGTCTTCCCGCTATGCGGAGTGCGATTCCTCCAGCCGCGATATTCTCGGGCGCTTCATTTTGGAAGACTACACCGATTCTGCTCTGCAATATTCGACTTTGCAGGTGCTCAGCGGTGTGCAGTTGGTGAAAAACCTCATCGGCGACGCGAACTATTCCCGCGTGTATGTCG
>CAVEBA010000088.1:0-7815 GCA_963613695.1 Sphaerochaetaceae bacterium | reverse complement strand
GCGGGAACGCGCTTGACAGGCGGAAGCGGAGGGCGGATTCTTGCGGCGATGTTCGTTCCCGCGCAGCAACGTTTCCGAAAATACCGTCGTCGCGGGATTATTGTTTCTGCGATTATCGCGGCGGCGATTGTTGCGTTGACGTGGTTTTGGCTTGTTGCGGTCGTGCCCTACCGCGAGCATTTCACGTTGTATTTTCCCTCCAATGTCCACGGGCTTTCCGTCGGCGCTCCCGTTGTGATGAACGGACGCACGCTCGGGCAAGTGAGCGAAATCGGCATCGCGAGCACCGACGAAGCGGGAACGCAAAAATTTCTTGCGGCGGTAACGATTACCGTCGATACGAAAAAGCTCATCGCTTACGGGCGTTTGCGGCGCGGCGAAACGTTTCGCGATGTGCTCCCGCGCCAAATTTCGCTCGGACTGCGCGGGCAACTTCGCATGCCGTCGTTGCTCGCGAGCGGGCTTTGCGTCGATCTTTTTTTTGATCCGGATGAACCTGCGCGAAGTTTTTCTCCGCCGAATGCGCGCTATCCGGAAATTCCGACGAACTACAAATCCACGTCGGAGCTCGTCGATCAAGCGAACGCGTTTATCGAAACCCGAAATCTTTATGCGTTTGCGGGAAAAATTCGTGCGCTCGAAAAGACCGTCGAAAATTTTCACGCCGCGAGCAAAAGTTTCGACTGTGCGCGCGCCAACGCAAAAATTTTATCCTTGCTCGAGCAAACGGATGCGAGTCTCGTTCCCGCAAAAGCTCACGAAGAGCTCGCCGCGCTCAACGAAGAAATTCTCGCATGCCGCCGCGAACTCGAGCGCGGGAACGCGTTGTCGCCCGAACGCGCGGAACATTTGCGGAGCACCTTTCGCGCGCTTTCTGAAAATCTCCGCGACATGCGGGAACGCGCGCGAGCGTTGCGGGAAGAGCTTGAGCCGGAAAATGTCGAAGCGCGGCGAGCGTTTTTCCGCGATCTTCGCGAGCGTTGCGCACCGCTCATCAATTTCACGAAAAGCGTGCTTTTCTGAACGTCGCGCCGCGCGGCTCAAACGAGCGCGCGCAATTTTTTCAAAAGCGCGGCGAAGCCGTCCGGAAGCGGTGCAGAAATTTCCGTCGGCGTTCCCGCCGAAATGCCCTCGGGCACAAAAATTTTTTCCGCGTGAATGCACGCCGATGCGTAGAGCGGACGCTCCTCGCCTTTGTTCAAGCGTCCCTTGCGGCGAAGCTCCGAATTGAGCACGGGCGGCACGCGACCGTAGAGCGTATCGCCGACAACGGGCAATCCGCTTTCGGCGGCGTGCAAGCGAATCTGATGAAGTCGCGGGAACGTCGTTTCCGCGCGCCAAAGCTCCCACTTGCCGAATTTTTCGAGACGGGAAAAATGCGTTTCGGATTTTTTCCCCGTCGAAGAGGAAATGAGCGCGCGCGGTTCGGAAAAATGCGCGGCGACCGGCAAGCGGCAAAAAAATTCGTCCTCGCGCGGCGTTCCCGCCGAGGGTTTCGCCAAAAAGACAAATGAAAAACGCAGTTGCTCCGAGCCTGCGGCGTTGCGCCACGCGTCCGACGCGCCGTTCTCGCGATCCGCCAACAACACGATTCCGGAGCACGCCGCGTCCGTCGGCAACACCGCCGCGGGACGCGCCAGCCCCAACGCCAGCGCGGCGGGACTGCCCTGCGCGAGCCGTTTTCGCAACTCGCCGCAAAGCGTCGGCGCTCCGGCGTTCCACGGATGCTCGTCGGCGGGAACGCCCGCCGGCTTGGAAAGCGCGACGATGCCGTTCCCGCGAAAAAGCACGGGAAGCGCCGCGGAAGATTCCGTGAGCGTGTGCGGAGGGAACGTAAGCATTTTTCGCGCTACAAAAAAAAACGTTCCCGCGACAATCGAGCCGACGCGGGAACGTTTCAACGAAAGGATAAAAAACTTACGCGGCGGCTTTCGCCTTGTTCGCAGCCTTGGCAAGGCGGGATTTCATGCGCGCCGCCTTGTTCGGGTGAATGACGCCCGACTTCGTCGCCTTGTCAAAAACGGAGGCGCAGAGCGGCGTGACGGACGCGATCGACGCGGCATCGCCGGAAGCCATCGCGACCTTCGCGGACTTGGCGACGGTCTTCAGGCGGCTCTTCACGGAGCGATTGCGACGCGCGTTCGTCGCGGATTTACGAATGTTCTTCTGAGCTGACTTAATATTGGCCATTTCGGTCTGAATAAAAATTTGAAAGTTCGTGATGAAATAAAAGTTTCCGAACGCTGTCAACGCCGAAATCGCGCTCGCGGGAACGAAAAAAAAGCGTTCCCACAGAAAATTCGTGCGGGAACGCTTTTTTCGAGAAATTTGCGGCGTGCCGCAAAAGGCTTACCATTCCTCGTCTTCGGAATCTTCGCTTTCGTCTTCGGAGCTGTCGGAAGATTCTTCTTCGCCGGAATCTTCGCCCTCGTCTTCGCCGGCGGAATCGTCGCCGTCGTCTTCGCTGAGAGCTTCGCGTTCCGCCTGTGCGGCGGCGCGAGCGGCGGCGAGAGCTTCGCGAGCGGCTTTGCGCTGTTCGGCGGCGATTTTTTCAAGTTCTTCCGGCGTGCGGTAAATATCGCAAAGCACGTGATCCGCCGCTTTCAATTCGGGAGCGCCCTTGACGCCCGGCTTGAGGTCGGCGACGTAGCGGGAACCGTCCACTTCGATGATGGTAACGAGCGCCGCCTTGTTTTCCTTGGTCAGCACGACGTGATCGCCCACCGCGTAAGTGTTGGGCGTAAGAAATTCGATGACGCCGACTTGCGCGTTGAAGCGCGTGATGCGAGCGTTGCCTTTGTCCGGCATCGGCAATTCTTCAACGGCGGACGCCGCCTTGAGTTGCGCGAGCGCTTTTTCGAGATTCGCTCGGCGAATTGCGGGGAATTCGGCGAGCAGATTCTCGGGAGACTCCGCGGCAGCGGCGGGAGCGGCAGGCGCAACGCTCACTTCCTCGGCGGCGACGTATTCCGCGTCATCCGTAAAAAGCGAATCGCTCGGCGTGGCGTTCGCGGCAGCGGCGGGAGCGGTGCTGTTCACCTTCGGAGCCGGCTTGGAATCCGGCGTTGCCCACGGATTGCCGGAGGACGATGCGCATCCGGCGAATGCCGCCACGGCGAGAGAGGCAAGAACAAGAAGAGCTTTTCTCATAGCGTAAAAAACTTCTAAAAAGTGTGGGTATTTTTGAATGGGAGAATAATCACCGAGACTGCGTCGTGCAATCTCTGAGACCAAAGATTTCCACCTTGCGCCCGCCTTGTCAAACCAAATCTCCCGATTGTGTGCGGGAACGTTCCCGAAAATTCGTCCGATTGCCGCCGCGCGGGAACGCCCTTGAATCTTGACAAGCTCCCGCCGCTCGCAGATGCTTGTCGCTTCATTTTTTTAATCAGACCGCTATGGCAAATACCACTCCGCTTCTTATGCTCGGCATGCCCAAAGGCAGCCTCGAAGAATCCACGCTCGCGCTTTTCGCGCAAGCGGGTTATCCCGTTGTCAAAAGCTCGCGCTCGTATCGCCCGTCTTTTGACGATCCCGCGCTTGACGGGCGTTTCGTCCGCGCGCAGGAAATCGCTCGCTACGTCGAACACGGATTTTTCGATTGCGGGCTGACCGGCTACGACTGGGTCGTTGAAAACGACGCGGACGTCGTCGAAGTTTGCGACCTTGTTTATTCCCGCGCCTCCAACGTGCAGAGCCGCTGGGTCATTTGCGTTCCCGAAGCGTCCGACATCAAAACGGTCAAAGATCTTCAGGGCAAACGCATTGCGACGGAGCTTGTCGCGACGACGCGCCGTTTTCTCGAAAGCCACGGCGTGACGGCGGAAGTCGAATTTTCGTGGGGCGCCACGGAAGTCAAAGTGCCCGACCTCGCCGACGCGATTGTCGATTTGACGGAAACGGGCAGCTCCATCAAGGCGAACAAGCTTCGCATCGTCGATACGATTCTCAAAACGAACACCAAGCTCATCGTCAACAAAAACGCGTGGGAAAATCCGGAAAAGCGCGCGAAGATCGAGTCCATCGCGATGATGCTCCAATCCGCGCTCACGGCGAAACACCTCGTCGGGCTGAAATTCAACCTGCCGCGGGAACGCCTTTCGGAAGTTGTCGAAAAACTCCCCGCGATGCGCAACCCGACGATTTCCCCGCTCTCGAACGATGCGTGGATCGCCGTTGAAACCATTATCGACAGCAAGCAGACGCGCGAAATCATTCCCGTTCTCAAAGCTTGCAAGGCGGAAGGCATCATCGAATATCCGCTCAACAAGGTCGTCTACTAAACCTTTTTCGCCGCGCGCGAAAAACGAAAACGCGTTCCCGCCGAGCGAATCACGGGAACGCGTTTTTTTTCGCAAGCACAACGAAATCGCGGGAACGCTCATGGAAGAATTTTTTCGCTACGGAGAAAAAGAAATCGCGTATCTGAAAAGTCGCGACCGGCGGTTCGCTGCGGTGATTGACGCCGTGGGCGCGGTGAAACGGCGCGTCATTCCCGACTTTTTCTCCGCGTTCGTGCACACGATTGCCGGGCAACAAATTTCCACGAAAGCGCACGAAACGATTTGGCGAAAAATTACGCACGAACTCGGCACGCTCACGCCGGGAACGTTGCTCGGCTTACCGCCGGAAAAATTTCGCGAGTGGGGATTGTCTTCCTCGAAAGCGAAATACATTCGAAGCGCGGCGCAAAAAATCATCTCGGGCGAGCTCGACGTTCGCGCCCTGCAATCCGCGAGCGATGCGGACGTGCTTCAAACGCTCACCTCGCTGGACGGCGTGGGCACATGGAGCGCCGAAATGCTGATGCTTTTTTCGATGCAACGCCCGGACGTGCTGAGCTTCGGAGACTTCGCGATTCGCCGCGGTTTGCGCATGATTTATCACCATCGGGAACTGACTCGCGCGCAATTTGAAAAATACCGCCGCCGTTTTTCGCCGTGCGGGAGCGTGGCGAGTTTGTATATTTGGGCGGTCGCGGGCGGCGCCATCGCGGGAATGAAAGATTTTGCTCCGAAACAAATTCGGAAATGAACGAAAAGCAAATCATCAGAACGCGCCTTTACGAATCGCCCTGCGGAACGCTGTTGCTCGGTGCGCTCGGCGAGCGGCTCTGCCTGTGCGATTGGCTCGCGGGAACGCGCCATGAACGCACACGGCAACGGACTGCGCACTTGCTCGGCGCAGAATTTGCGGAAGACGCGAGCGCGGTTTGCGAAAACGCGGCGAAGCAACTCGACGAATATTTCGCGGGAACGCGCCGAAAATTCGATATCCCGTTGCTATTCGCGGGAACGCGTTTTCAAAAAACGGTTTGGAACGCGCTTATGCAAATTCCGTTCGGCGAAACGATTTCCTACGGAGAAACGGCGAAGCGCATCGGAGCGCCGCTCGCCGTGCGCGCAACGGCAAATGCCTGCGGCGCGAACGCGATTTCCGTTTTCGTGCCCTGCCACCGCGTTGTCGGCGGAAATCATTCCCTCACCGGCTACGCCGGCGGGCTTCCCGCAAAACGTTTTCTGCTGACGCTGGAACGCGGGAACGCGCTCAGGCAATTTTGAGCGCGGAAAAAGCGTCCATCGCGGAAGCGACGATTTCGCAATTTTCCGCAGACATTTCGACGAGCGGCAAGCGCACTTCCGGCGAACCGATGATGCCCGCGCGCGCGAGCGCAAATTTCGCGGGAACGGGATTCGGCTCGATGAAGAATTTTTTGAAAAGATCCGCCATCGCGTTGTGAAGTTTCAGCGCTCCCGCGAGATCTCCCGCGCGCATCTTCGCGACCATTTCCGTGACTTGGTGCGGCAACCAGTTTGACGCAACGGAAATCACGCCTTTTGCGCCGAGCGAAATAAACGGAAGCGTCAGCGAATCATCTCCGCACATCACGATAAATTCCGGATCGAGCGCGCGCACGAGACGCGAAACCTTGTCGCACGAACCGCCGGCTTCTTTCACGCCGACGATGTTCGGGAACGCCTTGCGGAGACGCACGATCGTTTCCACGGAAATTTCGATGCCGCAACGCCCGGGAATGGAATAAAGCATAATCGGCTTGTCCGTGGCGGAAGCAATTTCCGCGAAGTGGCGATAAACGCCCTCTTGGTTGGGCTTGTTGTAATACGGCGCAACGTGCAAAAACGCTTGCGCACCGAGCTTTTCCGCCTCGCGCGTGAGCTCGACCGCTTCGTGCGTGGAATTCGCGCCCGTTCCCGCGAGCACGGGAACGCGCCCCGCCGCGAACTCAACCGTCTTGGCGATGACTTCGAGATGCTCCGCATGCGTCAGCGTGGGCGATTCGCCCGAAGTGCCGACGGAAAGCACACCGTCGATCCCGCCGGAAACCTGATATTCGACGAGTTTTTTCAAATCGGAATAATCGACTTCGCCGTTCTTCATCGGCGTGACGAGTGCCGTCCAAGCACCCGCATAAACGGAAGAATTCGTAATGCTCATTTGAATCGGGAATGAAAAACGTTTCGCGGCGGGAATGCGAGATTGAAATTCGGAAACGCGCGGGAACGTTTCCCGCATCCGAACAAAAAAAAGCGCTCCCTCGCGGGAACGCTTTTTTCGGTTTTAAGGATTTTTCCGCTTATTTGCAGCAGCAGCAACCCTTGTCGACCTTCGCCATGTGCTGGATGAGCATGAGGACCTTGTTGGAGTAGCCCCATTCGTTGTCATACCAGGAGACGACCTTGACGAACGTGTCCGTCAGCGCGATACCGGCGCCCTTGTCGAAAATCGACGTGCGGGGATCGCCGAGGAAGTCGGAGGAAACAACGGCGTCTTCGGTGTAGCCGAGAATGCCCTTGAGTTCGCCTTCGGAAGCAGCCTTCATCGCGGCGCAGATTTCGTCATACTTCGCGGGTTTCGCGAGATTGACCGTGAGGTCAACGACGGAAACGTCGAGAGTCGGAACGCGCATCGACATACCGGTGAGCTTGCCGTTGAGTTCCGGAAGAACCTTGCCGACAGCCTTCGCCGCGCCCGTGGAGGACGGAATGATGTTGCCGGAAGCCGCGCGACCGCCGCGCCAATCCTTCTTGGAAGGACCGTCGACCGTCTTCTGCGTCGCCGTCGTGGAGTGAACCGTCGTCATGAGACCGTCCTTGATGCCCCAGTTGTCGTTGAGAACCTTAGCGATCGGAGCGAGGCAGTTCGTCGTGCAGGACGCATTCGAAACGACCTTCATGTCTTTCGTGTACTTGTCGAGATTGACGCCGCAAACGAACATCGGAGCGTCCTTCGACGGAGCGGAGATGACGACTTTCTTGGCGCCCGCCTTGATGTGGGCTTCAGCCTTCGCCGTTTCCGTGAAGACGCCCGTGGATTCGACGACGTATTCCGCGCCGACTTCGCCCCACGGAATTTCTTCCGGATTCATCTTCGCAAAGAACTTGATTTCCTTGCCGTCGACGATGATGGAGTTGTCCGTGAACTTGATGTCACCCGTGTACTGACCATGCATCGTGTCGTAGCGAAGCATGTAAGCCATGTAATCCGGCGTCATGAACGGATCGTTGATGCCGACGAATTCGATTTCAGGATTGTTCAGACCGGCACGGAAGACGAGACGTCCGATGCGGCCGAAACCATTGATACCAACTTTGATAGCCATTGTTTTTTATGAGTTGTGATTAAAAAATTTTCTTCGCTTCCTGCGGGAACGCCCGCCGAAAACTTGCGGTCAATGAAAATTCTTTTTCCCCCCGACCGCAAGAGAAATTTCTGACGAAAATCCGCGCGCGGGTCGTTCGCGCGCGCGATGCCTCACGTAAGAACGACACCGAACGAGTGTTGTTTTTGAAGGAT
>CAVEBA010000087.1:679-8044 GCA_963613695.1 Sphaerochaetaceae bacterium | reverse complement strand
CAGCATAGGGCAAGCGAAGCGCCGCCCTATGTTTGCGAACAAAAGATTATCAAGCTCTGAAAGAGCGTAAGCCGTTCACACGGGAACGCCGGCTTTCGCCCTTACAGGGCTCAATGTCTTTTTTTTCCGGATTCGTAGGGCGTTGCCCTACGCTATTGCTTACCGCGCCGTTGGCGCTCAACTGTTTTTGCCGCAGGCAAAAATCACACTTCACCAGTCATCCAGTAGACCAGTTCTCCAGTCTACCACTTTTCTCTCCCGCGGAGCGGGAATCAACCGAACGTCTTTCTAATTCCTAATTCCTAATTTCACAAAAAAAAGCGTTCCCGTGCGGGAACGCTTTTTTTGTGAAACGTTGCAAATAAGATTATTTGCAGCGGGAGATGATGTCGTCGGAGACGGCGAGGAGTTCCGGCGAAGCGTGACCGATTGTGTTTTTGAGGTAATCGGTGTTGGCTTCGGCGAGTTCCTTGACGCGCTTCGGGTCGATTGCCATGACGGCGTCGAACTGTTCCTTCGTGAAGTCGAGACCGTCGAAGTCGAGGTCTTCGTAAGAAGGAATGTATCCGAACGGCGAATCCTTGGCTTTGGCGGTGCCTTCGACGCGACCGATCATCCACGCGAGAACGCGGGCGTTGTCGCCGTAGCCCGGCCACATGAATTTTCCGTCCGGCGTTTTGCGGAACCAGTTGACGTGGAAGACGGCGGGCGTCTTTGCGAGTTTCGCCATTTCCAGATAATGCGCGAAGTAATCGCCCATGTGGTAGCCGCAGAACGGCAGCATCGCGAACGGGTCGCGGCGGAGCGCGCCGACTTGACCTTCCGCGGCGGCGGTCTGTTCGGAACCGACCGTGGCTCCGAGATAGACGCCGTGCGCCCAGTTATGCGCTTGGAACACGAGCGGAATATCGTTCATGCGGCGACCGCCGTAGACGAACACGTCCACGGGAACGCCTTCCGGGCTCTGCCAATCCGGGTCGATGCACGGGCAGTTGGCGGCGGGAGCGGCGAAGCGCGAGTTCGGGTGCGAAGAGAGCTTCGGTTTGCCGGTCTTTTCGTCGATCATGTCGGGCGTCCAGTCGTTGCCCTGCCAATCGATGAGGTGTTTCGGCTTTTCCTTGGTCATGCCTTCCCACCAGATATCGCCGTCGTCCGTAAGGGCGACGTTGGTGAAGATCGTATTTTTCGCGCAGGAGAGCAGGGCGTTCGGGTTCGTGTCCATTGCCGTTCCCGGAGCGACGCCGAAGAAACCGTTTTCCGGATTGATGGCGCGGAGCTGTCCGGTCGCGTCCGGCTTAATCCACGCGATATCGTCGCCGACGCAGGTGATTTCCCAGCCTTTGTCGCGGAGCGCTTTCGGCGGAATGAGCATGGCGAAATTCGTCTTGCCGCACGCCGACGGGAACGCCGCCGTCACGTAGTGTTTTTTGCCCTGCGGCGTCTTGACGCCGAGAATGAGCATGTGTTCGGCGAGCCAGCCCTGTTTGCGGGCGAGGTTGGACGCGATGCGGAGCGCGAAGCATTTTTTGCCGAGGAGCGCGTTTCCGCCGTAGCCGGAACCGAACGACCAAATCGTCGATTCTTCCGGGAAGTGGACGATGTAGGTGTTTTCCGGGTTGCACGGCCAGCGGACGTCTTTCACACCCGGCTTGAGCGGCATACCGACGGAGTGCACGCACGGCACGAAGAAGTCGTCCTTTTCAATGTGGCGGAAGACTTCCGTCGAAACGCGCGCCATAATGCGCATCGAGACGACGACGTAGGGCGAGTCCGTGATTTCGACGCCGTATTGCGCGATCGGCGAGCCGAGCGGCCCCATCGCGAACGGAATGATATACATCGTGCGGCCTTCCATGCAACCGTTGTAGAGGGCGCGCATTTTTTCTTTCATGACGACCGGGTCTTCCCAGTTGTTCGTCGGTCCCGCGTTTTCTTTCTCTTTCGAGCAGATCAGCGTGCGTTTTTCGACGCGCGCGACGTCGCGGGGGTCGGAGCGATAAAGGTAGCAGCCCGGACGTTTTTCTTCGTTGAGCTTGATCGCCATTCCGTTGGCGACCATTTCAGCGAAGAGCTTGTCGGCTTCTTCCTTGGAACCGTTGCACCACTGCACCTTTGCGGGTTTGCAGAGCGCCACGAATTCGTTGACCCAGTTGATGAGTTTCTGATTGGTGGTAGGTGTGTCCATATTTAGTTCGGAATAAAAATGAAAATGTTAAAATGTTCGTGAACTTTAATGCAGGATTTGATTCCTGAAAAGCCTTTTTTCGCGTGCGAAAATTTTTCGGGAACGCTCAGCGGGAACGGTCTTTTTCGTTCCCGTGATTTCGTCCGAAAATACGCCGGCGGAAGCGCATGAAAAACACGACCGCCGAAACGAAAAACGCGGAAATTCCCGCAATCGTCACGATGCAGCTGAAAAACATCGGAGCCATGGCTTGCGCTTTTCCCTGAAAAAACGTTTTCGCGAGCGGCGGGAACGTGTTCGGCGAATGCGACGGCGAAGTTATTCGCCGAGCCTTATTTGCCCTCGGCGACTTTTACGAGATTTTCGACCGAGAGCCCGAACGCTTCCATCACGACATCGCCGGGCGCGGAAAAACCGAACGAATCCGTGCCGATGATCTTGCCTTCGAGCCCGACGTATTTTCGCCAGAAAGGCGTGATGCCGGCTTCGATTGCAACGAGGGCGCGACAGGCGCTCGGGAGCACGCTTTCGCGGTAATCCGCGGGCTGGCGGTCAAAAATTTCCATTGACGGCATCGAGACGACGCGCGTTCCCGCGCCGAGACGTTTTGCGGCGTTCACGGCAACGCGAAGCTCGCTCCCGGACGCGATGAGAATGCGTTCGAGCGGTGCCTGTTCCTTTACGGCGATGTAGCCGCCGCGAAGCGTTCCCGCGCGGCGAGTTTCGACCGGAATTTCTTCCGACGATTCCACGGATTGCCGCGTAAGGCAAAGCGCGACCGGACCGTTTTTGCGGGAAACGGCGTGCGCGTAGGCAGCGGCGGTTTCTTCCGCATCGCCCGGGCGCAAAACGTCGAGATTCGGAATGCAACGCAGCGAGGAAACGAGCTCCACGGGCTGGTGCGTCGGTCCGTCTTCGCCGACGGCGACGGAATCGTGCGTGAAAATGTAAAACACCGGGAGTTTGGCGAGCGCGGCAACGCGCACTGCCGGGCGCATGTAATCTTCGAACGTGAGGAACGTCGATCCCGCGGGCTTGAAAATTCCGGCGTAGGAAATTCCGTTGAGCACCGCGCCCATGGCGTGTTCGCGAATGCCGAACCAGATATTGCGTCCGTCGCGGCTTTCGACGTCAAAATCGCCGCCGTCCTTGATGTAGGTTTTGACGGAGCTGAAAAGATCCGCGCAACCGGAAACGATGAGCGCATCGTTTTTCGCGAGAACGTTCAGCGCGATTTCGCCGGACGCGCGCGTGGCGTTTTTATTTGCGCCGAACGCGGGAATGAGCGCGGAAAGCGCTTCCGCCGTGCCGTGGTCGCCCGAGATGCCTTTTTCGAGCAACGCGGCGCGTTCCGGATTCGCCGTTTTCCAAGCTTCAAAAGTTTCGAGCCACGCGGCGTATTCCGCTTCGCGGCGTTCCCGCAAGCCGGCAAAATATTCGCGCGTTTCGGAGGAGACGAAAAACGTTTCTTCGGGAAGCCCGAGGCGCTTGTGGGCTTCCGCCGCAAACTTTGCGCCGCCTTCGCCGTGCGCTTTGGTCGTTCCCGCCACTTCGGGAACGCCGTTGCCGATTACGGTTTTGCAAATGATGAGTTTCGGGCGCCCGTTGCGGTGTTCCCGCGCGCGTTCGAACGAGGAAAGCACTTCGAGCACGTTGTGCCCGTCTTCAAGCTCCCACACGTCCCAGTTTGCCGCTTGGAAACGATCGACGGTGTTTTCGTTCTGCGTTTTCGCGGTCGGCGCGTCGAGCGTGATTTCGTTGGAATCGTAAAAAAGAATCAGATTGTCGAGCCCGAGCCGACCGGCAATCGCCGCCGCTTCGTAGGAAATGCCTTCCTGCAGGCAACCGTCCCCGCAAAGCCCGACCACGACGTGGTCAAAAATCTTGTGTTCTTCCGTGTTGAAACGCGCTTCCGCCATTTTTTCGGAAATCGCCATGCCGACGATGTTGCCGACGCCTTGCCCGAGCGGTCCCGTGGTCGCTTCGATGCCGGGCGTGTCGCCGAATTCCGGGTGCCCGGGCGTGAGACTGCCGCGCGTGCGAAACGCTTTCAAATCATCGAGCGAAAGCTCGTAGCCGGCGAGGTGGAGCCACGCATAAAGAAACATGCTCCCGTGTCCGGCGGAAAGCACGAAACGGTCGCGATTCTGCCATTTCGGGTGCTTGGGAGAAATTTTGAGCGCATGCCCGAAGAGCGCCGCGCCGATTTCTGCCGCACCGAGCGGAAGCCCGAGGTGTCCGGATTTGCGGTCGGCGATAGCGTCGATTGCAAGCCCGCGGGCTTCGTTCGCGGCGCGGGAAAGTGCAGGAATGTCAGGTGTGTTCGTCATGTCGAAAAACTTTCGGGCAATGAAAAAGATTTTCCCGTGTCTTTTCAACGCAAAGTTTTTTGTTGCCGTGCGGGAACGCTCGCAAAAGAATCGGGGCAAAATTCTTTTGAAAAGCGATGAATTCCGTGTCTTACGAAGATTTTATGCGCCGCGCAATCGACTTGGCGAAGCGCGGGAACGGCGAAACGCACCCGAATCCGATGGTGGGCGCGCTTATCGTCGAGGACGGAAAAATCGTCGCCGAGGGCTTTCACGCGCGCGCGGGAACGCCTCACGCCGAACGCGTCGCGCTCAACGCGCTCGGACGGCGTCCGAAACCGGGCGCGACGATGGTCGTCACGCTCGAACCCTGTTGCACGCACGGGCGCACGGGCGCGTGCACGGAAGCGCTCATCGCCTCGGGAATTTCGCGTGTGGTCGTCGGCGCAACGGATCCGAATCCCGCGCATGCCGGGCGGGGATTCGACGTGCTTCGTGCGGCGGGCATCGAAGTCGTTCCCGGCGTGCTCGCGGACGCGTGCGCACGGCTCAATCCGATTTTTAATTTTCGCATTGCAACGGGAACGCCGCTTTTTGCCGCAAAAACCGCGATGACGCTCGACGGGCGCACCGCCACGCGCACGGGCGAGGCAAAATGGATTTCCGGCACCGAATCGCGAGCGGACGTGATGCGCCTGCGCCGCTATTTTCCCGCAATCGCGACGGGCTCGGGAACGGCGCTTTCGGACGATCCCGCGCTCACCGCGCGCGTCGCCGGCGTTCCCGTGGTTTGCCCTCGGCGCTTCGTTTTTGATCGCCGTTTGCGCACGCTCGAAAAAATCGATTCGCTCGGGATTTTTAACGACGAATTTCGCGAAAAATCCGTGCTCGTAACGACGGCGAACGTTCCCGCGCCCGCCGCGAAAAAACTCGAATCGCGCGGCATCGCCGTTTGGAAATTGCCGGCGTCCGCGGCGGAATTTTGGACGGAATTTCGTGCGCGTTGCCTTGCGGAATCGCTCGACGGCGTGCTTTTCGAAGCGGGCGCGGAATTGCTCGGCGGGCTGATTTCCGCCGGCGCGGCAAATTACATTTACGCTTACATCGCACCGAAAATTTTCGCCGATCCCGAGGCACGTCCGACTTTTGCCGGCGCTCCGCTCGCGCGACTTGCCGATGCGCACGCGCTTCGCGATCCCGCATGCACGCGCATCGGCGACGATTTTCTGATCGAAGGACGCCTTTGAAACAAGGCGCGGGAACGCCGCCGAAAGTTTTTTCGTTCTTGCGGGAACGTGCCCGATAACGGAAAATTTTTTGCGTTATGAACGCATCTGAAATTCAGTTTTTCGCGTTGGCTACGCCGACCGCAATCATCGTCGTTCTCGTGCTGGTTATCCTGCTTTTCGGCGGGAAAAAACTGCCGGAACTCGCGCGCGGGCTCGGAAAGGCACGGCGCGAATTTAAAAAAGCGAGCGAAGAGCTCGATGACGAGGTGAAATCCGCTATCGAAGACGAAGAACGCACCGCCGCTCGCCGCAAACTCCTCGAAGAGGAAGAACGCGCGAAAATCCGCGCCCGCGTCGAAGCGGAAGAACGCGCCAAACTCGACGCCGAGAAAAAAGATTAAAAAAATTTAACCGGGAACGCGCGTTGGTTTTTTTTAACTGGAAGTAATAGAAGTTTTATAAGAAGAGTCATGAATCCCGCGCCTCCGCAAAAAGATACGGAATTCCTTTTTCGCGAGATTTTGAACTCTGCCTACGCTGTTCATACGGCATTGGGGCCGGGATTACTTGAATCCGCTTACGCAAAATGCCTTAAACGAGAGCTTCAGCTTCGCGGGATCGCTTCGGAATCGGAGTTCCCGCTTTCGTTAGATTACAAAGGCGAAAAAGTGGATTGCGCATATCGTGCGGATCTTTGGGTTGAGGGACGCATCATTGTGGAGCTCAAATCCGTTTCCGAGCTGACTCCGCTTCATGTCGCACAGCTCATGAGCTACATTCGAATTGCAGGGCACGAATCCGGTTTGCTTATAAATTTTAACGTGAAAAGCCTGCGCGACGGCGTCAAACGCGTTTACGATTTGCGGCGAAGTACAAAATAAAAACTTTTATTAACTTCTATTACTTCCAGTAAAAAATTTTTATTTTTATGAAATCGTTGTTTCTTACGGTTTTTCTTTTTCTTGCGTGTGTGTTTGCGCGGGCGCAAGCGGCGTTCCCGCTTTTTCCTGCCGCCGCACCGGCGACGTCCGTCGCGCTCGCCGCGAGCGCCGAACGCGTTCCCGCCGGCGGCGAATTTTCCCTGCTCGTCAAAATTTCCATGCGTCCGAATTGGCACGTGTATTGGAAAAATCCAGGCGAGGCGGGATTGCCGCTTTCCGTTGAATGGCGCGACGTTCCCGCGGGCGTCTCGTTCGGCGAGCCGCGCTGGTCGGCGCCGAAATTTTACGCGCTTGCGGGCATCGGGAGCTATGTTTACGAGGACGTCGCCTACGTCGAAATTCCCGTTGCGCTCGCGGCGGACGTTCCCGCCGGTTCCGCGTTGAATCTCGCGGGAACGGCATCTTGGCTCGCGTGCGACGACAACGGTTGCCACCCGCAGGACGCGGAAATTTCGGCGAAAATTTTCGTCGCGCCGGCGGGCGAAATTTCCGTCCCCGCGAACGCCGCGCTTTTTGCCGAAGCGGAAAAAACGTTCCCGCGCCGCGGCGAAACGCGCTCTGTGCTTCTCGGAAATCTTTCCTCGCCCGTGCTTGAAATCGCGATGAAAAACGGCGAACCGCTCGATTCCTCCGCGCGTTTTTTCCCGGAAAATTCGAAGTTTTCCGTGGCGGCGGCGAGTGTCGTTCCCGCGATTGAAAAC
>CAVEBA010000087.1:0-669 GCA_963613695.1 Sphaerochaetaceae bacterium | reverse complement strand
GCTCGCGGACGGACGCGGGAACGCATTTGAAATTTCCGCCGGCGAAATTTCCGTTCCCGCCGCGGGAACGGACTCTGCGGACGGCGCGGATTTTTCTCCGTTTGATTTTGCGTTTTTGGGCGCGCTTGCGATGGCGTTTGCGGGCGGGCTGATTTTGAATTTGATGCCGTGCGTGTTTCCCGTGCTCGGGCTGAAAATCATGCATTTCGTCGGCAAGGCGGGTTCTGAAAAAAGCAAAATTGCGCGCCACGGATTTGTTTTCGGCGCGGGCGTTTTGGTTTCGTTTTGGGCGCTTGCGGGCGTGCTCGCGGTGTTGCGCAGCGGCGGCGAACAGCTCGGCTGGGGCTTTCAGTTGCAGGAACCGGCGTTCGTTTACGGAATGATCGTGCTGTTGCTCGTGTTCGGGCTGTCGATGTCGGGTGTGTTCGAGTTCGGTGTCGGCGCGACGAGCATCGGCGGCAAGTTGCAGGAAAAATCCGGCTACGCGGGATCGTTTTTCTCCGGCGTGCTCGCCGTGGTCGTGGCGACGCCGTGCGCCGCGCCGTTTCTCGCGCCGGCACTCGGGAGCGCGCTGACGTTGCCGCCCGTTCCCGCGTTTGCGCTTTTTACGGCGATTGCACTCGGGCTTGCCGCGCCTTACGTTTTGCTCTCGTGCGCGCCGTCGTTGCT
>CAVEBA010000086.1:177-8164 GCA_963613695.1 Sphaerochaetaceae bacterium | reverse complement strand
TCGGCTCGTCCGCGAGAATCAGCGGCGGACGATTGATGAGTGCGCGCGCAATGGCAACGCGCTGGCATTCGCCGCCGGAGAGCTTCGTCGGAAGATGCCCGAGCCGTTCGCCGAGCCCGACGCGCTCGAGCAATTCGCGCGCCTGTTCCCGCGCCGCACGCATGGGCGTTCCCGCGATACGCGCCGCGAGCAACACGTTTTCGAGCGCGGTAAGCTCGGGAACGAGATGAAAAAACTGAAACACGTAGCCGATCAACTTCGTGCGCGCCTTAGCAAGAAACGCGTTCCCGCGCCCGGTAACGCGCTCGCCGTTCCAAAAAATTTCGCCGGAATCGGGCGCGTCGAGTCCGCCGAGAATCTGGAGCAACGTCGTTTTCCCCGCGCCGCTTTCGCCGCGAACAGAAACGCATTCGCCCGCGCCGACATCGAGATCGATATTCGAGAGAACATCGAGCGTTCCCGCAGGCGTAGTGAAAGATTTTTTTATAGCGTGTGCGCTTAGAACGACGTTTTTTTCCATGATGAGCAGAAATTTTAAGGGAACCACGAATGAACACGAATGAACTCGAATCTTTTCAAAGCACGAGCCGATCCCATTCCAAAAGCGTTTTCTTGAAATTTAAAATGAGACCGACGGGGCACTGCGCGATCCGCATGTAATTGAGCGTTTGCGCACGTTCTATGTTGGAGATTTGCTCGACGGTTTTCAGTTCGATGATAATTTTTCCGTAGGCAAGCAAGTCCGCGATGTAATCGCCCACGAGCCTGTTCTTATAAAAAACCTGTACACGCTTCTGCTGTTCGAACGGAATCTTCGCCTCTGCCAATTCTATCGCGAGGGCATTTTCGTACGGTTTTTCAAGCAACCCGGGACCAAGCGCGCGCAGAACCCGCATCGCACACCCCACGATAGCATAAACTTCTTCGCGAAAAATTAACTTCCCCGCTTCGTGTTTTTTCGTGTTCATTCGTGGTTCCATTCATTCGTGGTTCCATTTTTAGTCCCGCATCAGCTTTCGCGCATGGCTTCGGCGGGTTTTTTGCGGGCGGCCCAGATCGCGGGAATGAGCCCGGCAATCGTTGTCGTGACGATCGTGAAAAGCGCGGCGAGCAGAAAATCGCTCACGTTGTAATGCACGGGAATTTCGCGAAACATATACATCTGCGCGATCATTTCTCCGCTCCCGAAAAGATCGTTGATGAATTCGACGATGCGGTCGCGCCCGGCGATAATCACAAACGTCAGCAGACAGCCGAACCCGTAGCCGAGCACGCCGACGAATACGCCTTGCGCGGCAAAAATCGTCAGAATCTGTCGCGGACGTCCGCCGAGCGCGCCGAGGATTCCGATCTCGCGGGAACGCTTCACGACAGCCGAAAACAGCGTGCTCGCAATCGAAAACGACGCGACGAGCGTGACGATGAACATCAGGAAAAACAGCATCGTTTTTTCAAAACGAATCGCTTCGAGAAAATTAAAATTCACATACATCCACGGGAGCGCTTCGACGCCCGCGGGGAGCGCTTTCGTGAGCGACGGCAAAATCGCCACCGCCTTGTCGGGATCGTCCAAGCGCAAACGAAGTCCGTGCACCGAAGAGCCGAGATTGTAAAGTTCCTGCATGCGGCGCAACGAAACGAGCATTGTATTTCCGTCCGCGGGAACATAGCCGGAACGGAAAAATCCGCAGACTTCGAGCTCGGCGGGCAACGGCACGCGATCGTCTTTCAATTCGTCCACCATCGTCGGCGAATACACTTCGATTTTTTCGCCGATTTCGCGAATTCCGAGCGCGCGCGCGAGGCCGTCGCCGAGAATCACGCGGTCGTCATCGAGATCGTCGAGCGAACCCTCGATGATAAGTTTTTTTACGGGAACAACCTTGTCTTCAAGCTCGAGATGAATTCCGCGCACGAACGGCAACGCGGGAACGTTGCCGTTTTTCACCATCACCTGCCCTTCGGCAAACGGCGAAACTGCGGCGACGCCGGGAACGGCGGAGAGTTTTTCCGCAATCGGTTTCCAATTGTGCAACGGACGATAATTGACCTCGCGCACGATTTCGTGCCCGTTTAGGCGCTGAATATTTTCACGGTGTTCCTGCGAAAAACCGTTCATCACCGTCTGCACGACAAGCAACGAACACACGCCGATCGCGACGCCGATAATCGAAACGAGCGCGAACGCCGGAAAACGTTTCCCCGGCGGGAACAGTTGTTTGAGCGCAAGATAAACGGACCAAGGCATGGGGAAATGAATGACGAAGGATGGATTTTTTGCGGGAACGCTCAGCGTGCCATATCGAAACGAGCTCTGCCGGAAGCGCCTTCGAGCGCGATGGTTTCCGTGTCGCCGGAATCCGCGTTGTAGCGCATGGAAAGCAACTGCGTCACGCCGCGTTCCTGCATCGTAACGCCGTAAATCGTGTTCGCTGCGGAAACGGTGCGCTTGTTGTGCGTAACGACGAGGAACTGCGAATAACGCGTGAACTCGCGCACGATGTCGGTGAAGCGCCCGACGTTTGCATCGTCCAACGGCGCGTCAAGCTCGTCGAGCACGCAAAACGGCGACGGCTTAACCATGTAAATCCCGAAGAGCAACGCGACCGCCGTCATCGTGCGCTGACCGCCGGAAAGCAGGGAAATACCGCGCAGTTTCGTTCCCGGCGGGCGCGCGATAATTTCGATCCCGCTGTCGAGAACATCTTCGGATTGCACGAGCTGCAAATCGCTTTCGCCGCCGTGGAAAAGCCGTTCGAACGTGAATTTGAAATTTTTCCGAATCTGCTCGAAAGTTTCCGTAAAAAGTTTTTGCGATGTACCGTTGATTTCGTCAATCGCCTTGATGAGCTCGTTTTTCGAATTCCAAAGGTCGTCGGACTGCGCTTTGAGAAATGCGTAGCGTTCCCGCAGCTCGGCGTATTCTTCGATTGCGGCGTGATTGACGGCTCCCATCGCGTTGAGGCGTTCCCGCAGGGAAACGATTTCGCGACGAATCGGTGCCCAGTCGGTGTCGTCCATCGCCGCGAGATCTTCGGGCGTGGGCTCGCCGCGTTCCCGCCGGACTTTCGGGCGAATTTCGTGTTCGGCGCCGTCCTCGTCTTCGAGCTCGTCGAAACGCACTTTGGTCTCGAATTCTTCGTCGGCGAGCCAAAGATTTTGTTTCCAATCGACGGAGCCGACATCGAGCTGATATTCGGCGGAAACTTTTTCGGAAACGAATGTGCACTGCGAAGTTTCCTCGGTAAGGCGCACGTCGAGCGCGTTGAGCTTTGTTTCGTCCTCGCGGAGCGTTTCGCGTTCGGCGGCGAGCGAGCGGTCGAGCTCTTCCGATTTTGCTTCGTGTTCGGCGAGCGCGGCGCGGCGGGCGTCGAGCGTTTTTGCCGCTTCTTCAATCGTTCCCGCAAGCTGTTCCGCGCGGGCGCGAGCGGTTTCCGCCTGTTCGCCGAACGCCGCGATTTGCGCGAGCATCATTTCCTTTTCGCGTTCCCGCGTTGCGATGCGAGAAGCGATTTCTTCGATTTGCGCGCGCGCATCGGCGAGCTCGCGTTCGAAAAGTTCGAGTTTTTGTTTTTTCTGTGCGAGATCGAAACGCACTTCGTTGAGCGCATCGCGACGCGTTTCGGCATCGCGGCGCAACGTTTCAAGATTTTTTTCGCACTCGGCGATGTGCGCTTTCGCGGCTTCGATTTCGCTTTCCTTGGCGGAAAGGCGTTCCTGCGCTTCGTCCATGCGAGACTTTGCGCGATCGCGATTCGCTTCAAAATCCGCGAGCAAATTTTCCTGCCGCGACACGGCGGCGGCGTTGTCGTTCAACGCTTTTTCCGAAGCGCGTTCGTCGGCGGAAATATCGGAAAGCTCCTGCGCGAGTTCGGCGGCGTCGACGCGTCGACGCTCGGTTTCCGCATCGTTTTCTTCGCTTTCCGCCTGAATTTCCATCGCGCGGCGATTCGCTTCGGTGAGCGCATCGTTTTCCGCAGTGAGGCGTTCCCGCAGTTGCCGCAATTCGTTTTGCCGACGAAACACGCCGCCGTTCCCGTCAGCGTTTGCGCCGCTTCGAATAAAGCCGCGGCAATCGACGGTTTCGCCGTTCGGCGTGGCGACGAGCAGAAAATCAAAGCTCGGATTTTTTTCGAGAAATTCGAGAAAATCGCTCAATCGATCGCACACGAAACAGCGTTCGAAAAGCGCGCGCACGGTCGGCTCGACCGCGGGATTTTTCACGGAAAAAAGCGTTCCCGCGGGGCGGAGAAAATCTGCGGCTTCGGCGGGAACGTTCGCCGGCGTCGAAAGCGTTTCGCCGCGCCGCGCGACAATTTTTCCGTCGGCGAGAAATGCCGCTCCCGCGTCCTTTTCCGCGAGCGCGCGCGCCACGGCGGGAACGGAAATCGCAGGATCGAAAACAAGCGCTTCCGCCGCCGCGCCGAGCAATGCTTCGACGGCGCCGGCATCTTCGGGATCGCCGATTTCGATGAGCGCGTTCAGCGCGTGCGCCGTTTCCGCGGGAACGCGGTCGCCGAGCTCGCCCCGAAGCACCGCTTTTGCGCCGGCGGAAAATCCTTCGAACTTCGCCAGCTGTTGCTCGAGAACGTTCAGTTGCGCAGACGTGCGCGCGACGACGCGGTCGAGCTGTGAAATTTTTTGCTGCTGTTCGCGAAACTGCGCGGCGAGCGCTTTCGCGCGTTCCTGCGCTTCGACAACGTCCTGCCGCGCGCGCGCATGCTCGGCGCGACGCGTTTCCGCAACGACGCGAATTTCCGCATCGCGCGCTTCGAGCGCGTGTCGCTCTTCCCGCATTTGCGCGAGCGTGTTGGCGATTTCCGCGTGGCGGGATTCCGATGTGCGCAGTTCGACTTCGACGTTTGTCACCGTTGCGCGATGCCGCGTGATTTCGCCTTCGTTCATCAAAAGCGATTGCCGTTCCTGCGCGAGCGCGCGGTCGGCGGCGGAAAGATTTTCAAGCAACGCTTCCAGCTCGCTTCGGCTACGGCGATAATTTTCGTCCGCGCCCTCGACGTCGTCCGCGTGGCGAAGTTTATTTGAAGCATCCCCCTGCAAACGCGCTTCGAGCTCGGCGCGCCGCGCGGCAAGCGCAACGCTTTCCTGCTCGACTTGCGCAACGCGTTCCCGCAAATCGCCCTGACGCGCGTCCGCCATCTGCGCTTGCGCTTCGGCGTTTTCCTTTTCGGAACGCAACGCGAACGCCATTTGCGTGCCCTGCTCTATTTGGCGAAAAAGTTCCGCGCGCTCGACTTTTGCGGCGGCGAGCGCTTCCTCGCGTTCCCGCAACGCTTCGCGGCGAGCGGCGACGTTCCCGCGCAACGTTCCCGCTTCGGATTCAAGCGCGATAATCGCGGAGCGAAGTTCGGAATACTGATGCGAAAGCGCCGCAAGATCGAGGTGGCGCAAACGATGTTGCGTGCGTTTCCAACGCAACGCCTTCGCCGCCTGCCGTTTCAGAGAACCGATTTGACGCGAAATTTCATCGACGACGTCCGTGATGCGCGCAAGATTTTGATCGACGAGCGCGAGTTTGCCCAGCGCTTCCTTGCGTTGCGCCTTGTAGCGCGTGATGCCCGCCGCTTCTTCAAAAAGCGTGCGGCGCTCGGCAGGATTGGCGGAAAGAATTTGGTCGATCTGCCCTTGCACCATGAACGAGTAGGAAACGCGCCCGACGCCCGTGTCCATAAACAACCGCTGAATGTCTTTCAGCCGGCAGGATTTCCCGTTCAGAAAATAGTCCGAAGAATCTTCCCGCGAAACGCGACGCACAATCGAAACTTCGTTGAACGCCGTGCCCAAATCCTTTTCGCAATCCGCAAAAACCAGCTCCACTTCGCAAAACGGGAGCGGCTTGCGCTTGTCCGTTCCCGAGAAAATAACGTCGTGCATCGAGCCGCCGCGCAACGCTTTCGCGCTTTGCTCGCCGAGCACCCAACGAATCGCGTCCACGATGTTGGATTTCCCGCAACCGTTCGGACCGACAATCGCCGTGATGCCCGGCGTAAGATCAATCCGCGTGCGATCCGCGAAACTTTTGAATCCGTTGATGACGATTTCCTTTAGGAACATAAAACGAGTGCGCGAATCCTACCCGCCCCGCCGTTCCCGCGCAAATATTAAAGCGCGGGAACGCGAAAAAAAGGAAAACGGAGAACGGAAAATTTTTCCTTTTGTTCCTTTCCGGTAAAAAACCGGAGAACTGGTGGACTGGCAAACTGGAGAACTGGTTCAGTGCGGATTTTTGCCGACGGCAAAAATCACACTTCACTAGTCCACCAGTTGACCAGTTCTCCAGTCTACCATTCTTCTCTCCCGCGGAGCGGGAATCAACAGGCGCAACGCGCCGATTCAACTCCTCAACTTTTTTTTACTGGAAGTAATAGAAGTTTTTTAAGGGATTGTTTTTTTGGGGGCGGAGACGTCCACGTCTCCGCGTCGAAATTCATTTTCAAGAAACTAAAAAGCGCCAACGGCGCGACAAGCAACAGCATAGGGCAAGCGAAGCGCCGCCCTATGTCTGCGATGTGTTTATTATCAAGCCCTGTAAGGGCGCAATCCGTTCCCGCGCGAATTTTTTTTGCCGTAGGCAAAAACCCGCACGATACTCCTCAACTCCTCAACCTTTTCAACTTCTCAACTTTTTTCGCGGGAACGCGAAAAAAAAACGTTCCCGCGATTTCTCACGGGAACGCCGTTTTCTTATCGTCAGTTGTGTTATGCTTTGCGCCGACGACGACGCGCCGCGACAAATACCAAGGCGCCGATGCCCGCAAGCAAGCCGAACGCCGAAGGCTCGGGAACGTTCGTCAGCGTGAGGTTAAGCGTTTGCGCTTTCGTGTAGGTGTTGGTCTCAAGCGTCCATTTCTGCGTCCAGCTCGAGTATTGTCCGAAATCCGACGAATTTACATCGACGAGCGACAGAATCTTGTCTTGCGACAACGGGGTGTTGTTATACGAGATTGCGCTTGCCGAAATAATCGTCAGAGCAACTCCGCTGTCAACCGACGCTCCCGACAAGTCGAGCACGAGCTTCGCGTTATCGCTGAACGCGACGCCGGAGACGGCATACAGCGGAATATTCCCGGCGGCGTTAACGGAGGCTTTCAGCACTCCGCCGGAGATTGTCGCAGATTTAACCATATTCGTTCCCGCGAGTTCCAAAATCCCGCCGGAAGTGACGGAAATGGAGGTCTCAGCCGAATACCCCACGGAGAGCTTTTGCACGCCGCCTGCGATTTTGAGCGTTCCCGCGCCGGAGAGCGATCCCGAGAACGTCTGATCCGCGCCGGCGGTCGTTTCCGTATTGGAAAGCGTGAGCGTCACGCCCGTGTCGATCGTGAGCGTCGGCGCGGTTTCGCCCGAGCTGACGGGCGTGTTCGCGAGCGATTTCGCGGAGTAAGTTTTGTCCGTGCCGGAGAGCGTCAGCGAAGCGCTCGTGCCCTCAAATTTGAGCGCGCCCTTGGTCAGCTCCATTCCGCCGGAAAAGGTGAGAGCACGAACGTTTCCGGTAAAAGACTCGGTGTTTCCGGTAATCGTCAGCGAGCCCTCCGAGGCATCGGTTTTCGTGGAGATTTTTCCGGAGATGGTGTTGGATGCCGTATTGGGTCCGGAGCTCCAAATCCGCGTGTTCCCGCCGATTGAGACCGTTCCCGCGAGCGTGGCGCCGAGGTCAAGGCGAAGCGCCGCCTTCGCTTCATTCACGGCGCCGTCGTTTTGATAGCCTTCGCCGTTGAGCACGACTTCGCAGTTGAACGCTCCGGAACCTTTTGAGTTATACGTAGAGATATAAATCTGCCCCTTGTCCGTAGTATAAGTGTCAGTACTGTCCCTGTTCTCTACCTGCGTCCGCGAGTTGTCCGCCACCGTAATATCTGTCGCCCATGCGGGAACGGTGCTCATCGCTGCTGCGGCGAGCAGGGAAGAGAAGATTATTGTTGATTGTTTCATGGTTGTTTCCTTTGTGTGTCTGTGTGATGTATTTTTG
>CAVEBA010000086.1:0-116 GCA_963613695.1 Sphaerochaetaceae bacterium | reverse complement strand
GAAGTTTTTTAAGGAATTGTTTTCTTGGGGGCGGAGACGTCCACGTCTCCGCGTTGAAAACCCATTTTCAAGAAACTAAAAGTCCCGTAGGGACTGCCCATGTAGAAACCCCGGGC